>JAPKEK010000220.1 GCA_028822125.1 Pseudomonadales bacterium
CTCAGGTGAAGACGATTTTGATTGATGGCCGGACCATACGAGGCGAGCGTTCCGATGGGCTCCGATTTGAAACCATACAACCACAAATCGTCGACAAGGCGCTCATTGATGATTTGGTTGATCATAAAGTGGATTTCAAGGGAGAACGACCAGAGCAGCAAAGTATTTGGATGCAACTGCTGGTAGCAAGTTTCCCTATCTTAGTAATAATTGCTGTATTTATGTTCTTCATGAGGCAGATGCAGGGAGGGGTAGGCGGTAAAGGCGGTCCTCTTTCTTTTGGTAAAAGTAAGGCAAAGTTGCTGGGTGAAGATCAGATTAAAACCACTTTCGCTGATGTGGCCGGTGTGGATGAAGCCAAAGAAGATGTGCAGGAGCTGGTTGAGTTTCTTCGTGAGCCCGGCAAATTTCAAAAATTGGGAGGTAAAATCCCGAGTGGTACCTTAATGGTTGGTGCTCCCGGGACGGGTAAAACGTTGCTGGCTAAGGCTATTGCTGGAGAAGCGAAAGTTCCTTTTTTCTCTATCTCCGGTTCTGACTTCGTTGAAATGTTTGTTGGCGTCGGTGCTTCCAGGGTCAGAGATATGTTTGAACAGGCCAAGAAGCAGACACCTTGCATTATTTTCATCGATGAAATTGATGCAGTAGGCCGTCACAGGGGCGCAGGTTTAGGCGGAGGTCATGATGAAAGGGAGCAGACGCTGAACCAGCTTCTCGTTGAAATGGATGGGTTTGAAGGTAACGAGGGCATTATTGTGATTGCATCAACCAATCGTCCGGATGTATTGGATCCAGCCCTGCTGCGACCCGGAAGATTTGATCGGCAGGTTGTAGTGTCATTGCCGGATTTAAGGGGCAGGGAGCAGATACTAAAAGTCCATATGCGAAAAGTACCAGTCGACGCTGATGTGGTTCCGCTTGATATTGCCAGAGGTACTCCGGGATTTTCTGGTGCTGATCTTGCGAACGTGGTTAACGAAGCAGCATTGTTTGCTGCACGTCAGGATCAACGATTGGTAGCCATGTATCACTTCGAGCAGGCTAAAGACAAGATTATGATGGGAGCTGAACGCAAGACCATGGTGATGTCGGATAAGGAAAAGCGGAATACTGCCTATCATGAAGCGGGTCATTGTGTCGTTGGTTATCTGGTTCCAGAACATGACCCCTCCTATAAAGTCTCCATCATTCCCAGGGGTAGAGCATTAGGGGTAACTATGTTTTTACCCGAGGAGGATCGGTACTCAATGAGTAAACGGCTAATCCATAGCCAGATCTGCGGTCTTTTTGGCGGGCGGGTGGCTGAGGAGTTGACCCTTGGAGTTGATGGGGTGACCACCGGCGCTTCCAATGATATCGAAAGAGCCACTCGAATGGCCCGGTCTATGGTGACTAAATGGGGATTGTCTGAAAAACTAGGACCGATGCAGTATGAAGAAGAAGATGCTGAGGTATTTTTAGGGAAATCTGCTGCTACCTCTCACGCTCATGTCTCCGGTGAAACGGCGAAGCTCATTGATGACGAGATAAAATCGATTATAGATGATTGTTACAGTATTGCTCGTGATCTGCTCAAGAAGAATCGTGACAAGCTTGATGCCATGGCAGAAGCGCTGCTGGAATATGAAACCATCGACAAAAGTCAGATAGATGACATTATGGCAGGCCGAAAACCACAACCCCCTTCCGATTGGAATGACGATGATTCACCTATGAATCCTTCTGCTGGAATGGATTCAGCTGAAGATGATCAGACTGGATCCGGGAAACCAATAGGGGATCCCGCAGCCGACTTGTAAGTTCTCTTATGGCAGTCTTGTCTGAATTGCTTGAAAGGCCTGCGCCTTTAGTGATGGGTATACTGAATGTGACCCCGGACTCGTTTTCTGACGGCGGTCTTCATGCAAGTGTTGATCTGGCGCTGTCAAGAGCGCTGGAAATGGCAGGACAGGGCGCGCATATAATTGATATCGGGGGTGAATCAACTCGACCTGGAGCGGCTGGAGTATCTGTTTCAGAAGAGCTTGATCGCGTCATTCCAGTCATCGAAAAGATTAACAGCCATTCGGTTATACCTATTTCAGTTGATACCAGCTCACCGGAAGTTATGCGAGAAGCTGCTTCCTTGAGGGTTGATATGATTAATGATGTGCGGGCCTTGTCGAGTGATGGGTCAATGGAATTAGTCGCTGAAAATAATTTACATGTCTGTCTCATGCATATGCGGGGTGAACCAGGCACGATGCAGGTCGATCCCCAGTATAATGACGTTGTGGATGATATTAATTTATTCTTTGAAAAGGCGATACAACGCTGTTGTCGTGCTGGCATTAGTCCTGGTCGAATGATCCTTGATCCAGGGTTTGGTTTCGGAAAAACGCATCAGCACAATCTGGCGCTAGTCAACCGGTTGGCGGAATTTAATATTCATGGTCTGCCGCTGATGGTGGGCCTGTCCAGGAAGAGTACGCTGTCCAGGATAGCAGATGACGTGATTGCAGGATCTGTAGGTGGTAATATCATGGCTCTTCTGGCGGGTGCAAAAATTCTCAGGGTGCATGATGTGAAACAGACGCTGAGTGCCCTTCGGGTGGTGACGGCTATTGTGAGAAGCGGCGAGAAAGATGAAAATTAAGAAGTATTTTGGCACTGACGGTATCAGAGGCGTAGTTGGCAGGCATCCGATCACCGCAGATTTTGTCCTGAAGCTGGGTTGGGCTGCCGGACGTGTATTAGCCGAGGAATCCGGCGGCAGTATCATGATCGGCAAGGATACTCGTAACTCGGGTTACCTGTTTGAATCGGCACTGCAGGCGGGTCTGGCTTCGGCAGGCGTGGATGTCCTGCTGCTAGGTCCAATGCCGACGCCCGCGGTTGCCTATTTGACGCAGACCTTTTCGGCTTGTGCGGGTATCGTGGTCAGTGCTTCGCACAATGCTTATCAAGATAACGGTATCAAATTCTTCACTGGGGCAGGCCAGAAACTGACGGATAGTCAGGAGTTAGCCATCGAACAGATGATGCAGGCGGAGATGGTTACTGTGTCCTCTGAGCATCTGGGTAAAGCCAGTCGTATTGAAGATGCAGCGGGACGATATGTTGAATTTTGCAAAAGCTGTTTTCCTGCAGAACTGACGCTTAAGGGGCTAAAGATTGCGGTAGACGGTGCCCATGGGGCTGCTTATCGCATTGCGCCGAATGTTTTCAGAGAACTGGGTGCTGAAGTTATTGAAATAGGGACTTCCCCGAATGGGCTGAATATCAATGACGGTGTTGGCGCCACCAGCCCAGGCGCGTTATCAGCACTAGTATTGGAGACCGGTGCTGATCTAGGTATTGCCCTGGATGGAGATGGCGATCGCCTCATTATGGTAGATCATCTCGGTGAAATTGTTGATGGCGATGAGCTGTTATTTGTGATTACACAGTATAAAAGTAGCAGAAACGAATTGCAGGGAGGTGTGGTTGGAACCCAGATGAGTAATTTAGGACTGCAGCGTGCACTGGAACAACAGAATATTCCTTTTGCCAGGGCCGCAGTGGGAGATCGTCATGTCCTGGCCATGTTAGAGAACAGGGGCTGGAGAATCGGAGGCGAGGGTTCGGGTCATATCCTGTGTCTGGATTCGACATCAACCGGTGATGGTATCGTATCGGCACTTCATGTCCTGACAGCGATTGTCAGTCTGGAACTTGATTTGAACCGACTGAAGCAAGGAATGAAAAAATTCCCCCAGGAGCTGGTCAATGTTCGCTGCTCTCAAGTCCCCGATCTGCAGTCTGAATCGATTTTACAAGCGATACGCTCAGCTGAATCGAGACTAGGTGAGTCAGGACGGGTATTGCTCAGATCTTCAGGCACCGAACCCGTGGTTCGTGTCATGGTCGAAGGTGAAGAAAGACGTCAGGTAGAGCAGTTAGCCCAGGAAATAGCAGATGCTGTACATCGTGCTGTTCCAATGGATTGAAAGTTAATAGTAAAGCCGTTAATATGCGGAGCCCTTGCCAGTTGGACTTGACTGCTACACAGGAATATTGCAATGCATCGACCGTTAGTAGCTGGTAATTGGAAAATGAACGGCTCAAAATCATTGCTGGTTGAGATGGCGACAGCCTTTCGCAGCCGGCAGCCGGCAGCTTGCGACACCTGGTTGCTGTTACCATCTGTTTTTGTCGAATCTGGGATAAAGCAGTTTAGTGCAGCAACTGTCCAAGTGGGGGCACAGAATTTGAACTGGCGACTACCGGGCGCCTTCACGGGTGAAATTGATGCGTCGCTGCTAAAAGAGGTGGGTTGCAGGATTTGTCTGGTAGGACATTCTGAAAGAAGGCAGATTTTTGGCGAGACTGATGACGAGGTGGTCAAGAAAACAAAAGCGTGTATTGACCATGATATACAACCTCTGGTCTGTGTAGGAGAAACCCTTCTGGAAAGGCAGGCTGGAGAGGCACAACAGATTGTTGCTGGCCAGATTGGGGCATTGATGGAAGCGTTGACAGCTGCACAGATGGCATCAGTCATCATTGCTTATGAGCCCATCTGGGCCATAGGAACACACGAGGTAGCATCTGCAGATGATGCCCAGGCGATGCATGCTGAGATTCGTAGGACGCTGAAAGACTTCTATGGTCCTCAGTGCCCGGATACCAGGTTGCTGTATGGAGGGAGTGTGCGCGCAAATGGTGTGAAGGAACTGCTGGAACAGCCAGATATAAATGGTGTTCTGGTTGGAGGTGCTTCATTGAATACAAACGAATTCTTGGAGATTTGCAACACAGCAGCGGTTGCAGTCTGAAAATAAAATTAGGTTGATTAATAATGGATTTAGACTTATTTGAATCGCTGGTATTGATTGTCCACGTGATTGCAGCAGTTGCAGTTGTTGGTCTGGTATTGATTCAGCATGGTAAAGGTTCTGATATGGGGGCTGGTTTTGGCTCAGGCGCTTCTGGAACCGTATTTGGTAGCGGTGGTGCAGGCAATTTCCTGACGAGGCTCACCACTTGGATTGCGATCGCTTTTTTCCTGACGAGTTTTGCACTTGCTTATGTTGCCAAGCAGCGTTCCGAACAAGTGGCCGCATTAGGTATGCCGGAAATCGAATCATCAGCGGAAATTGTTATACCGGCAGAAATACCGGGTAGTGTGGATTCCGAAAGTTTTGATTCAGAAATACCAGCAGTGCCAGTAGAATAAGATAAAAATGCCGAAGTGGTGGAATTGGTAGACACGCTACCTTGAGGGGGTAGTGGGGGTAACCCCGTGGAGGTTCAAGTCCTCTCTTCGGCACCACTTTCTTCTATTGCCGCTCTGGCCTGTTACAAATCGCTATCTGCAGCTAATTCATTTAAACAAAACACCAGCAATGTGTTGACCGCCTAGTGCAACGCACATA
>JAPKEK010000221.1 GCA_028822125.1 Pseudomonadales bacterium
TGGTCAGGGAGTCGTTTCATCTATTATTACCTTGCTCTGCTGTTTTTTTTCCAGCTCATGTGTCTGCTGTTAGTATCGCTCGCATTAGTGGATAGTTTATTGAATTTAAGAAAGCGGATTGAATTAAAAGAGGGTTAGAAATGGAAGTCATTCTTTTAGAAAATATAGCAAACCTGGGTAAGCTCGGTGATACTGTTAACGTTAAAGCCGGCTATGGGCGGAATTTTCTGGTTCCACAGGCGAAAGCTGTAACAGCAACGGCAGAGAACCTGAAGGTGTTTGAATCCCGAAAAGCTGAACTGCTCAAAGAGGCAGGGGATCAGTTGAGTCGGGCAGAGCAGCGCAAAATAGAAATTGAAGCAGTTACCATTACTATTTATGCGAATGTAGGTGAAGAAGGCAAGCTTTTTGGCTCAGTCACAGTACGTGAAATTGCAGATAAAGTTACTGAGATGGGTGTTGAGGTTGATCGCAGTGAAGTGCGCCTTCCTGATGGGCCTTTGCGCAATGTTGGCGAGTATGAAGTTGAGATTGCCCTGCATATTGGGGTTCATGCTAATCTAAAAGTGATCGTTGAGGCCGAGGAATCATTTCCATCTTAGTAGCTATGATTTACTCTAGTACAACACCCTTGAAAAAGAGTTATCTTTGGTTATCGCATTTGATGACAGTCAGGAAGGACTAAAGGTCCCACCGCATTCCATTGACGCTGAACGTTCAGTGCTTGGCGGTCTGATGCTTGACGCGCAGGCATGGGATAGTATTTCTGCGATTCTGACTGCTGAAGAATTTTACCGATCAGAGCATCGTCCTATTTTTCGGGCCATGGAATGGCTGGTAGACCATAATAAACCCCTTGATATCGTGACCCTAGCCGAAACCCTTGAACTCCACGGCGAGCTGGACCTGGTAGGTGGTATGGGGTATCTGAGTGAACTGGCGGATTCCACGCCGACCGCATCTAACGTTCCAGCTTATGCAGAGATCGTGCTCGAACGGGCAACGGTGAGGAAATTGATTGCGGTTGCGCATGAAATCGCAGAGAGCGGATTCAATCCTCAGGGGAGAGATAGTGCTCGTCTGGTCGACGAAGCAGAAAGCAAGGTGTTTCAGATCGGCGATGAGCGACCCTCCCGTGGGGGTCCACAGACCATTCGGCCTCTGCTGACTGCAGCCGTGGAAAAAATCGATGAATTGTATCTGACCAAAGGTGCCTTGACCGGTATCAGCAGTGGTTTTAAAGATATCGATGATATTACCAGCGGTCTGCAGCAGGCTGATTTAATAATTGTTGCCGGCCGCCCCTCCATGGGCAAAACAGCGCTAATGATGAATATGGCTGAAAGTGCAGTGATCGCCGGAGACAAGCCGGTGCTGGTGTTTAGTCTGGAGATGCCCTCGCACTCCTTAATACTGAGAATGCTGTCGTCGTTGGGCCGAATTGATCAGACAAAAATACGCACAGGGCAGTTGGGTGATGATGACTGGCCGAGACTGACCTCAGCAGTCACCCTGCTAAATGATAAGCCCCTGTTCGTAGACGACACGCCAGCACTAACCCCTAACGAGATCCGTTCCAGGAGCCGGCGTATAGCTCGGGAGCACGGTGCCTTGGGTATGATTGTTGTTGATTACCTGCAGTTAATGCAGACCTCCGGTACACCGGAGAACAGGGCGGTGGAAATCTCGGAGATCTCCAGATCTCTAAAGTCCATTGCCAAGGAATTTAACTGCCCTGTTGTTGCCGGATCGCAGTTGAACCGGGGCCTTGAGCAGCGCACCGATAAACGACCGATCATGTCTGATTTACGTGAATCAGGTGCCATTGAGCAGGATGCTGATTTGATTATGGCTGTCTACAGGGATGAGGTTTACCACGATGATACTGAGGATAAAGGCATTGCTGAAATCATTATTCTTAAACAGCGTAACGGGCCAATCGGCCGTAAGAAATTAGCCTTTATCGGGCAGTTTACTAAATTTGAAGATTTGGCTCGAGACTACGAAGACTACTATCAATGAGCGAGGTTATGGCGACGGCTGAAATCAGCCTCGATAGTATTGAGTTCAATTTCAACCAGGCTCGGCTGGCGGCACCGAAAAGTAAGATCATGGCAGTGGTTAAGGCTGATGCCTATGGTCATGGTGCTGTGAAGGTGGCGCAGCGTCTGCAGGCTGCAGATGCGTTTGCAGTCGCCAGGCTGAGTGAAGCTGTGGAGCTGCGCCAGGCTGGCATCCAGCAGCCTATTACATTGCTCAGCGGGGTGTTCCAGGCGAGCCAGGCTCAGCTGGCAGCTGACTATGATATCGACTTGGTAATTCATGATGAATCCCAGCTGGTATTGCTTAAGGGCCAGTCTCATCGAGTTTGGTTAAAGCTCGACACGGGTATGCATCGATTGGGAATAGACCCTAAGGCCTTACCTCTTTTCTTAAATGCAATCGCCGAGTCGAGGCTGCTGGGGCTGATGAGTCATTTTTCCGATGCTGACCAACCGAGTCATCCCAAGAATGCCAAGCAGATGGAAAAATTACTGGCGCTGACAGATTCGATTGAAGCACCCCTGAGTATGGCAAATTCTGCCGCTATACTATCGTTTCCATCATCCCACCTGGATTGGATTCGGCCGGGCATCATGCTTTACGGATCAAATCCACTAATGGATAGAGAAGTTAATTTAATGCCGGCCATGCAACTGACTGCACCCGTGATAGCAATCAAGAAGTTAAGCATAGCGGACACGGTGGGTTATGGTAGTAGCTGGTCGGCACAGTCCGCAGGTCGTGTGGGTGTTGTTGCCATGGGTTATGCGGATGGTTATCCAAGGGAGATAGGTGGAGGTACTCGGGTCTACCTGAACGGTCACGAGGAGAAAATAGTAGGGCGTATTTCAATGGATATGCTGTCGGTTAGTTTCTCGCCTGATCAATTGGCTCAGGTCGGCGATACCGTGGAATTTTGGGGCAGCAGAATTCCCATAGAAAGCATCGCAGCGCAGGCACAGACCCTGTCTTATAGGTTGATGTGTAATGTCGGCCCCAGAGTTCCCAGGATTTACAGAGAAGCCACCTGATGAAGAAGTCCAGAATAGCCTTTGTCTGTTCCGACTGTGGTTCTGAATACGCCAAGTGGCAGGGCCAGTGCCATGACTGTGGTGTGTGGAATACGTTAAAGCAATTGAATTTGGGTGGACCCAGAGAAAAGCGCCGTAGCGAGGGTTTCTCTGGCATGGCAGAAGATGCCCGCACGCTGGATGAGGTAGATGTAGCCAACACACCAAGAATTCCTACCGTTTCCGCAGAGATTAATCGAGTTCTCGGTGGCGGTTTGGTGCCTGGATCGGCGATACTGATCAGCGGCAGCCCAGGTGCTGGAAAGAGTACTTTGCTGATCCAGATTTTATGTGCGCTGGCTGAAAACTATGCGGCGCTGTACGTGACCGGCGAGGAGAGTCTGTCGCAGATAGCCCTGCGGGCCACTCGGTTACAGTTGCCCCTGGGTAAGTTAAAGGTCATGTCACAGACTGCAGTTGAGGCCATCAGTCTAACCTGGGATGAGGTAAAACCATCTATTATCGTTATTGATTCTATTCAGGTCATGAGCTCGAATGCTGTTGAGTCTGCACCGGGGAGCGTGTCTCAGGTAAGGGAAACAGCTGCAGCACTGATCCAGAAAGCGAAACAATCCAATACGGTGTTGTTTATTGTAGGGCATGTAACCAAAGAGGGTAATCTTGCCGGGCCTCGTGTGCTCGAGCACATGATTGATACTTTTTTGATGCTGGAAGGAGAATCTGACAACCGCTATCGGACCTTACGATCCCTGAAGAACCGCTTCGGTGCGGTTAATGAGCTGGGTATTTTTGCCATGACCGAGAAAGGTCTGAAAGACGTGGCAAACCCCTCGGCGATCTTTCTTAACCGGGCCGCTCAGGCGACCGCCGGTAGTGTGGTCATGGTTGTCTGGGAGGGAACCCGTCCTTTGTTGGTCGAAGCTCAGGCGCTGGTTGATCAGAGTAGTAATTCCAGCCCAAGAAGAGTGGTAGTCGGTTTTGAACAGAACAGACTGGCAATGTTACTAGCCGTTCTGCATCGTCATGGAGGCCTGCAGGTAGCTGATCAGGATGTTTTTATCAACGCGGTGGGGGGAATTCGCGTCGATGAAACCAGCAGTGATCTGGCAGTGGTCCTGGCTGTTATTTCCAGTTTCCGGAATAAACCCCTGCCGCAGAACTTGATTTGTTTTGGTGAAATTGGCTTGTCGGGGGAAATCAGGCCGGTACCCAATGGTCAGGAGCGTCTGCGGGAAGCTGCCAAGCATGGTTTTGCAATGGCTATAGTACCGCAGGGCAATGTATCAAAGCAGGCCATCCCTGGTATCCAGATCAGAGGCGTAACCAGTCTGGCAGATGCCATTGCGCTGATTGACGACTTAGTCAGTTAGGGTCAGGCAAGTTTTTTGTATCTAACCCGGGTTGGCAGATTGCCCGTGTCACCCACACGTTTCTTCCTGTCTGCTTCATATTCAGAGTAATTACCCTCAAAGAAAGTGGCTTCGCTGTCGCCCTCAAAAGCCAGAATATGCGTTGCTACACGGTCCAGAAACCAACGGTCATGGGAAATGATCATCATCGAACCGGGGTAGGTTTCTATTGCGGATTCCAGTGCTCTCAGGGTTTCTATATCCAAATCATTGGTGGGTTCATCCAGGAGCAGGAAGTTCGCACCAATCTTCAGCAGCTTTGCAAGATGCACCCGATTGCGTTCACCGCCGGACAGATCTTTGACTAATTTTTGCTGGTCAGATCCGCGAAAGTTAAATCGGCCTACATAGGCCCTGGATGAACTCTCATATTTGCCGATGCGAATCATCTCGCTACCTTCGGATATTTCCTCCCAGACGGTTTTATCACCGCTGAGACTGTCTCTGCTCTGGTCGACATAGCCTAGCTGGACGGTGGCACCTAATTCAACGGTGCCCGCGTCAACCGCGGTCTGGCCACTGACCATTTTGAATAAAGTGGACTTGCCGGCGCCGTTACCACCGATGATTCCAACAATGGCGCCTTTTGGTACCGTGAACGTTAAATCAGATATCAACAGTCTGTCGGCAAACGCCTTGCTGATATTATTAACGCTGAGTACCTGGTCTCCCAATCTGGGACCAGGCGGGATGTAGAGTTCCTGAGTTTCGTTTCTTGATTGGAACTCCTGGCTGTTAAGTTCTTCAAAACGAGACATTCTCGCACGGTTCTTGGCTTGTCGTGCTTTCGGTTGTGAGCGGACCCATTGCAGTTCAGCTTTGATTGCTTTCTGCCTTGATTGTTCCTGCCGTTCTTCGATTTCCAGTCTTTTTGCTTTGGCTTCGAGCCAGGCCGAGTAATT
>JAPKEK010000222.1 GCA_028822125.1 Pseudomonadales bacterium
GGTATTTACGATGTTTCTGTCGTCAATCAGGAAGGTCAACTCATTGCACTTTTCCGGGGGCACTCACATCGGCTGGGTGTGCCTACCATAGAGCAGAATTAACGGCTTACCAAGCAGCTAAGGTCACTGGAGAGATCTATGTCAGAAGAAGTTAGGTCAGAAGAAGAGGTTCTATTCCAGAAACGAATCGACGCAGAAGAAAAAATCGAACCAAAAGACTGGATGCCGGAAAAATACCGCCAGACCCTGATTCGACAAATGTCGCAGCATGCCCATTCCGAGGTGATTGGCATGCAACCCGAAGGAAACTGGCTTACCCGTGCACCCACACTTCATAGAAAATGTATTCTACTAGCCAAGGTACAGGATGAAGGTGGTCATGGTCTGTATCTATACAGTGCCGCCGAAACGCTGGGTATCAGTCGTGACGAACTGGTTAAGGCTCTGCACGATGGCGTTGCCAAATACGCGTCAATTTTCAACTACCCGGCGTTGACCTGGGCAGATATTGGCGCCATAGGCTGGCTTGTCGATGGCGCAGCTATCGTCAACCAGATATCCCTGCAAAGGACATCCTATGGCCCCTATGCTCGCAGTATGGTACGAATCTGCAAGGAAGAAAGTTTTCATCAACGGCAGGGCTATCACATCATGATGACCCTGACCCAAGGTAGCCACGAGCAAAAAGCCATGGCCCAGGATGCCCTTGATCGCTTCTGGTGGCCATCACTTATGATGTTTGGCCCCCACGATGCAGAATCTGCTCATTCCGCCCAATCCATGAAATGGAAGATTAAACGCCAGAGCAACGACGAACTTCGCCAAAAATTCATTGACCAAAGCGTCAAACAGGCAGACGTCATTGGCCTCAAGATTCCTGATCCAGCATTGAAATGGAATGCCGAACGTGGCCACTACGATATTGGAGAAATTGACTGGTCTGAATTTGCACGAGTCATTAAAGGAGATGGTCCCTGTAACCGACAACGCCTGCAACATCATAGCCGCATTCATGCAGAAGGCGCATGGGTACGCGATGCCGCTGCCGCCTATGAAGCCAAGCACAAACAGCGATCAACCAGGGCGGCCTAGCTTGCCCACAAAGGCACTAATTATGAAACTTTATGAAGTTTTTATTCGTTCCAGGCGAGGTCTGGATCACAAACATTGCGGAAGCCTTCACGCAGAAAACCCACAACAGGCGCTCGAATATGCCCGTGATATCTACACCCGTCGCAGCGAAGGCATCAGCATCTGGGTTGTCAATTCGTCTGATATTGTCGCTTCGCAGGAATCAGATTGCGAGAGCTTTTATGACCCTCATGAGGACAAACCTTATCGACATGCGGCGCACTATCAATTACCCGATGAAGTCAACAATATGTAAGGTAAAATACGTTGATTAATAAAGAACAACTAAAGGAGTTTGTGCTCAGGCTCGGTGATGATTCGCTGGTGCTAGGCCATCGCCTTTCCCAATGGTCCAGCAATGGCCCGTTCCTGGAAGAAGACTTAGCCCTGACTAATGTTGCCTTGGACTATGTAGGCAGAGCCAGAATGTTTTATGGCTACACCGCAGAGATTGCAGCAGATGGATCCACCGAAGACAGCTACGCCTATAACAGAGATTGTCGTGATTTTACTAACCTGCTTATTCACGAACTGCCTCGCGGCGACTTTGCCTTTACCATGGCACGTCAATACCTGGTAGATGAATTCAATCTCGCCTACATGGAAAAGCTGAAACAGTCGACCGATCAGACCCTGGCAGCGATAGCGGAGAAAGCCTATAAAGAGGACCTCTACCACCTGCGCCGCAGCACCAACTGGATACTTCGTCTTGGTGATGGAACTGTAGAAAGCCATGACCGTCTGCAGAATGCCATCGACGACCTGTGGGGTTATACAACCGAGTTATTCGAGATGGACGAGCTCGACCAGGAAATGGCTAAAGCTGATGTTGGCGTGGACGTTGCCAGTCTGCAACCCGAGTGGATCAGGCAAGTCACAGCGACCCTAACCAGCGCCACCCTCACAGTCCCAGCGGGCGACTGGATCGTCACCGGGGGCCGCAAGGGCATACACACTGAGGCGCTTGGCCATATGCTATCAGACATGCAGTTCCTGCAGCGAGCCTATCCGGGGCAGCAATGGTAACTAACCCCTCAGCTTTCACCCCTAAAATTTCTTTACTCCCTGCGGAAAATCATGAACGCAACGGGCGCAGGAAAAATTCGGATTGCAGGCCTTTGTGGGATTTACTGGATACCGTAAAAGACCCGGAAATTCCCGCTCTGAGCCTCTGGGATCTTGGCGTTCTGCAGGACATAACCCAAGTTGAAGCGGAGATCGTAGTGACCATCACACCCACTTATTCGGGCTGCCCTGCCATGCAGGTAATAACAGAGGATATTGCAGCAACGCTCCGCCAGGCAGGATATGACAACTTCAGAATTTCAACCCGGCTCGCGCCAGCCTGGACAACTGATTGGTTATCTGAGCTAGGCAGGCGACAGTTAAGGCTGTATGGAATAGCACCGCCTCGCAATGAAAACCCAATCCATTGCCCCAGATGTGATGCCACCGAAATACGGCTGATCAGCCAATTCGGTTCAACGCCATGCAAGGCCCTGTATCAGTGCAGGGACTGCGCTGAACCTTTTGATTATTTTAAACCAATCTAGGAAGAGCGGTGGCTGAAACACATTTTTTTCCCCTGACAGTGACCAGCGTCTCACCCGAAACAACCGCTGCAGTCAAAATCGGGTTTGACATACCCGCCGCGTGCCGGGACAGATTCCGCTACAAGCCAGGACAGTATCTGACAATCCGCTCCAAGCTTGGCGGGCAATCTGTGAGTCGTTCCTATTCAATCTGTTCCGGCATCAATGACCCCATAATGCAAATAGCCATAAAACGAATTGACGGTGGCCTATTCTCCAATTTTGCTAACGACTCAATCAAGGTTGGCGACATTGTCGATTGCATGCCCCCTCAGGGAAACTTCAGTGCAGACCTGGCTAACGGCCATGAGAAAAACTACCTTTTTATCTCAGCTGGAAGTGGCATCACACCAGCCATTTCCAATATCAAGAGCATTCTCGAGGAAGAACCAAAAAGCCGAGTAACGCTGCTCTTTGGCAATCAGCGCACCAGCACTATCATGTTTCGCGAGACATTGAGCTTTCTCAAGAATCGATATATGAGCCGGTTGCACTGGGTCAATCTATTAAGCAGAGAAGACCAGGGTACGGACTTGTTATATGGGCGCCTGAATAACCAAAAAGGCAGTGACTTGAGCCAGAGGTTGATTAACCTGCGCAGTTTCAGCGAATATTTCATCTGTGGCCCAGAATCCATGATCTCTGAGGTTTCGCGAGGCTTGCGAGGAATGAGTGTCAAAGAAGAACACATCCACTATGAACTGTTTTCCTCTTCTGCTGAAGATGCCCAGCGTGTGGTTGAAAAACATCATGCCAGAGCAAAACAGTTTGCCGGTAAGATGAGCCACGTAACCATTGTTATGGACGGTCGATCTGTTGGTTTCGAGCTCTCTGCAGACGGTGCAAACCTGCTCGATTCGGGAATTGATCAGGGTTTGGACCTGCCTTTCTCCTGTAAGGATGGCGTCTGCTCAACCTGCAAAGCAAAACTTCTGGATGGGAAGGTGGATATGGATATCACCCATGCTCTAGAACCCGCAGAAATCGAAAAAGGTTTCATTCTGACCTGCCAGGCCCACCCAATCAGTGACCAGGTAGTCATCGACTTCGACCAGAAGTAGCACTGCTGATTCAGCTGCTTTCAGTCACATAAGCCGCCACAGTGATCGGTTGCTATAGTGCGCAATTAATACCAAAAACCGAACTCTGTTATTAAGTCGATTAGACCAACCCAACTGAGAAAACGTCGCTATTCTCGAACCCAGCTGAACTTGCGGGATTGTCTCGAATAGAGCTAAAAACAGAACCATTGACAATCAAGTCGTCAGTGAAATGTCTTACTGTCATCAATAATCAATTAAAAGGTTATCTAATAGCGAAGGCGACTGGCTATCAGCAGCTCCGCTAGACAGCTGTTAACGCGCCTCGCTGCGAAGACCAAGAAACAGGCTCACCATCATCAAAAAGATGATCATCGAAAAAGGAAAAGCCGTGGCTAAAGCCAAAGCCTGAATGGAGGAAAGCCCGCCTCCCAGCAGGAGCGCTATACCTATCAAGCCTAAAGCCACACACCAGAAAATGCGCTGGGTGACCGGCGTGCCAATCTTGCCTCCGGCAGTCATCGTGTCAACGATTAACGAACCCGAATCCATTGAAGTGACGAAGAAAACGAGAACCAGAGCAATACCCACAATAGAAGTCATCAGAGTGAAATCAAACTGACCCAGAAAGACAAACAAGGTCAGCTCAGGCTGAAAATTCCTGACGCTATCGGCTATCTCGAGCACACCCTCATCAAAGTACTGAACCATTGCAATATGGCCAAAGATAGTCATCCACAACAAAAATATCATGGAAGGCGCCAATATTGTCGCCAAAATAAATTCCCTGACGGTACGACCAATGGATATTCTGGCAACAAACATACCTACGAACGGAGAAAACGCAATCCACCAGGCCCAGTAGAAGGTAGTCCAGTCATGCATGTAATAAAAATCAGTTCTACCAGACCAGTTACTGAGTTCAGGTAGGTAACTAATGTAAGCAGCACTGTAGTGGAAGAATTGCTCCATTATTTCAAGTGTTGGGCCACTGAATAAAACAAACAAGCCCAGGCAGGCAGCCACCGCCATATTCCATTCGCTCAATCTTTTAATTCCGCCATCCAGGCCATTGAGTACCGAAGTCAATGCCATTGCCGTAATAACAACGACTAATAGGATATTGGTAGCAGCTCCCTTGGGCACGTCAAAAAGGTAATTAAGACCACCTGCTGCCTGCTCAGCGCCATATCCAAGCGATGTAGCCAACCCAAATAGCGTTGCAAAAACAGCAATAATATCAACTATATGACCGGGCCAGCCCCAGATTCGCTCACCCAGCAAGGGGTATAGTGCTGAGCGAATGAGCAGAGGAAGGCCCTTGTTATAACAGAAGAAGGCCAGCGACAAACCCACCAGAGCATAACCGGCCCAGGGATGAAATGCCCAGTGGTAAATAGTGGCAGCCATAGCCAATTCCCTTAACGATTGCCCTTCCATGGATTCAGCATTAAGGGGCGGTATCAGGGCGTGGTTCATGGGTTCTAAAACACCATAAAACATAATACCAATACCGATTCCTGCCGCAAACAGCATACAAACCCAACTCACGAAGTGATAACGCGGGTTCGCCTGCGGCCCACCTATCCG
>JAPKEK010000223.1 GCA_028822125.1 Pseudomonadales bacterium
GTGAGGTGATTCAGGTACTTGGACTGGGCCCGCACAGACTTTCTAAAGCCAGCAGACCGGCCTGGTTCTTTGAAAAAGACAAGTATGGTGGAATCCTCTGTGATATTGGCAGCCATCAGGCGGAGCAGTTTCTGACTTATTCCGGGAATCAGCAGGCTGAGGTGATCATGGCCAGAGCTGATAATTGTGCAAATCCGCAGACACCCGAATTAGAAGATTTTGGCGAGTTTTCGCTCAAAGGCGCTAGTGGCACTTCTGGCTATTTCAGAATGGACTGGTTTACCCCCGACGGGTTACGGACCTGGGGGGATGGTAGAACGACAATACTGGGGAACAAAGGGTTTATCGAATGTCGTAAGTATATTGACCTGACGGTCTCGCCACTGCGCGATAATATGGTTTACATCGTGACCGCTGATAGCGAAGAACAACACGCCGTTTCCGGTAAGATTGGCTTTCCGTTTTATCCTGCTTTTATCCTTGATTGCTTAAATCGGACTGAAGCTGCCATGACCCAGGAGCACTGCTTTAAGTCAGCCGAATTGAGTCTGCTGGCTCAGGCTATGGCCGATCAGGTCTACTAGTGCGGCTCCTTCAGACGACATCAGATGCGCTTAAGGAGCAGATGCTTGAGTTCCATTGCGATAGCTTTAGTGTTCCAGTAGAGCGCCTTAAGTCGGTATTTTCTCCCTACCGCATCTGCCCGCTGGGCGCCCATGTGGATCATCAGTTGGGCATGGTTTCTGCGCTTGCAACTGAAATGGGCATCTGGGTTCATTATTCTGAGCGTTCTGATGGCCAATGTGTCATACGCAGTGAAGGTTTTCCCGGTGAGGTCCAGTTTGAACTATCCAGCCCACCGCAACGTCAATTTGATTGGGCAGATTATGCGCGTGGTGCTTTGCAGGCATTGCAGCGCCGATATACCCTGACCCGGGGACTATCGATATCGATCAATGGCGAGGTCAGTGAGGTAGGATTATCAAGTTCGGCCGCCATCGGACTGGCATACCTGGTGGCTTTTTCAGGGATTAATGACATTGACCTGAATTCAAAGGAGCTGATTGAACTGGATCGAGAAATTGAAAATGAATTCCTGGGACTGAAAAATGGTCTGCTTGATCAGAGCGCCATCGTGTTGAGTGAACCCGGTTGCCTGACAGTGCTTGACTGTGGTTCGGGGCAGGCCGATATCCATCCCATAGGGGCCGATTTCGTATTTCTGGCTGTTTTTTCAGGGGTAAGGCAACCGCTGGTTGCGAGCCAGCAGTTCAATAAGCGGGTGGATGAGTGCCTGCTCGCAGGGGCAGAAATTAGAAGTCTGGTCGATGGCAGTCAAAGCCTGCCGGTACCCGTTGGCGTATCTGAATATTCGGAGTTCTTACAGGTTCAGCCGCAGCTGACCAGCATCAGTCGACGCCGAGCCAGGCATTTTTATTCCGAGTGTGAAAGAGTTCGAAAGGGGCGTGTCGCCTGGCAGGAAGGGGATGCAGTGGGCTTTGGTCAATTGATGAATGCTTCATGTGAGAGTTCAATCCACCAGTATCAGACTGGCTCGGCGGAGATGATTGCTCTGTATGAAGTGCTGGTGCAGGCGCCGGGGGTTTACGGTGCACGTTTCAGTGGCGCTGGTTTTCGCGGCTGCGTGGTGGCTTTGATCGATCATCAGCGCAGAGATCAGGTTCTTGATTCAGTCTCCAGGCATTACGGTTCACTTTTCCCTGAACACCTGGCCGGCCTATGGGCGTTTGAGACCCGGGCTGCCCGTGGATTGACTGTACGATGAAATGTATTGTGCTTGCAGCAGGTTATGGCACGCGAATGCAGGGTCTTTTGGGAGATGTTCCCAAGGCGCTGGTGCCGCTTGGCAGGCAGGTATTGCTTGATGCGCTGATGCAACGGTTGGCCCTGCTTGATCTGCCGACTTACCTGGTCTCCAACAGCAGGTATTATGATCAGTTCCAGGCCTGGCAGGCCAAGGCCAGGTGGCCCATTGACATTATTGATGATGGTAGTACTGAGCCCGCTAACAGACTCGGCGCCGTCGGCGACCTGGCTTTCGCTATTGATCGGCTAGATTTGAATGATGATCTGTTACTGCTCGCGGCTGACAACCTCATTGAATTCCCCTTGCAGGGCCTGCTGTCCGCGTTTCTAAGAAAGCAGCAATCCCATGTCGCGGTTTGGCAGAACCCTGATATGGAAGACCAGAAAAGGCGAGGGGTTGTTACCCTGGACGACAATCTCAGGGTAACCAGTTATGTTGAAAAGCCTTCAAAGCCTCTGAGCAACCTGACCGCAGTTCCTATCTATGCGTTGTCAAAAGCCAGTTTGACCTATCTCGATGATTATATAGGGGCTGGCTATAATACAGATGCCCCTGGTCACTTCATGAGTTACCTGGCCAGTCTCACTACCCTCTACGGCTGGCCTGTTCCCGGAGAGATATATGATGTTGGTAATCCGGCTTCGTATAACAGATTGTTAGAGACAGTTGAGTTGCAATAGGGTGATGCCTGTCCAGCAGAGCTTGTTGATGCTTCTTGCAACATAAATACCCGGCTACCCTGTTGTTGCATTCCGCAAGAACTGACAAGACTGCCTTGATGAGACGGTAGCGATAACGAAATGGTGCCTTTCGAGGGTCTTCTGCTCTGGATTTTTTGCAGGGGCGTTAAGATATGGCAATAAAGTGAATTGATTAATAGTGTCGGTCAATCATCTGGCCCAGTTGCCAGAGGCTACTGCTCAGCTGGCGGTTTTTTGACGCGTCAGCAGGGTCCATATCCATCAGAGCTAGCGGTGTATAGGCTAACAGGGGCAGTATTTCGCGGAAATCTTCCTGTAGTTTTTCCATGGTGTAGTCGAGGATACCGAGCTTCAGCAGCGCATTGTGATAAGTTTTCTGTAAATTCAGGTCTCGCTCCAGAGTCAAATCAGACCCTGCAGGTCGGTGCATCATAAAGTAGGCCAGATCGAATGCCGGTGGTCCAAAACAGTAGTCTCCCCAGTCAAAGACCGTTAGATCGTTTTTCAGGGAAAAATTATCAGGTTTGAAATCGACATGGATGAGGGTTGATGGGTGAGGCGGCTGGACTGGAGGCCCCAGGTGAATATAGTGTTCAATGACTTGAAAGGAAAAATTACTAAGCAGGTTTGTTGACAGAACATGCTGACGCCTGAACACAGTGTTGTAAGAAGCACCGATCTGATCCAGATTATCGATAAAGGCAGGTAATCCCTTGCCCTGGTTCCAATGGCTTTTATGCAGCGCTGCCAGGTGTTTCAGAACCGCATGGTCCTCGGCCTGAGGAAAAGGCTGATTGCCTGAAACCGGCAGGCCATAACTAACATCTTCAAGCACCAGACACAATGAGAGTGGCTCCAATTGGAAATGGTTGTAGTAGCACTGCGGTGTATTCAGGGCGAGTCCGGAGGCGATGCTTTTATAGAATTTGTGTTCCCGCTGGTAGCTGTTGAACTGCTTTGCCACACGACGTTTCGACGGCACCTGTGATGCTATTTTTACGATCACGCTCTGCCCATCAGGAGCAGCTAGCGTGGTTTTCAGATGCACTCTGAAGACATCCGCGATATAGCCGGTAGAAAGTGGTTGTATCTCGTAGATGTTGACAGTCTCGGCGAGGATAGCCGACAGCCAGGTGCTGGTAATCTGGTCGGAGCTGAAAGCTGGCAGTCTGGCAGGGGCCATCCGTATTACCTGAAGTTAATGAGATTCCATACCTGGCAGCTTCAGTAGCAGCTGTGTTTGCCTGACAACCTCATTTTGAGCATTTCGAATCTGCAGTTCCAGCTTGGCCTGTTCCCAGTCGATCTCGATCATAGCAAAATTTGCATCATAAAATGGCAGGCCGACTCGGTTCGGCCCGGGTTCGAGTTGGATATCTGTTTTGAAGCTGGACAGCGGCACATTTAAAGAAGAAGTGGTCAATTCCCATAGCGGGAAGTTAAGGCTTGCCTCATCCTTGTAAAGGGCAGCCAGGTGCCTGTCGCCACTGACCACTATGGCATTATTAACCTGTTTGCCTCGGAGCAGAGCGAAAAGCCGGGATCTTTCCTGTGGCAGCAATCGCCAGGATTCCCAATGATGACCTTCAGCAAGAAACTGAATTGATGAGACAATGATCCTGAGCTGGGCCGGGATCGTCAATTGCGCCGCCAGCCAGGACCATTGATCCTCGCCCAGAAGGCTCTGGTCGGGGGCGGTCGAAGGTGTGTATCGACCATGAATGTGAGGCTCAGGCAGCAGGAATAGAGGCGTCCTGAAAAACCTGGTATCGAGCACGATAATCTGTACCTGGGTATTTTCCTCGCCAATGAGCTGGCTGTGATAGATGCCCTTGCGCAGCCTTGATGGTGCCTGTTCGGGTATGGCCCAGACATACTCGAACAGCGCCTCTGACTGCGCTTTGTGAGGCCAGTCCCCGCCGGCGTCGTTCAGACCGAAATCATGATCGTCCCAGGTTGGCAGCACTGGAACCTGTTTGCGTAGCTGCTGAAATGCTTCTGATTGTGCCAGTAAATGGTAGGCCTGTTTTAAACTTGATAGCCGGGGATCGTCCTTTTCAGTTGCAGCATAAACATTATCACCGATATAAAGGAAGATATCAGGCTTCTGGGCACGAATGGTGTTGAATATGGTCTGGTCCTTATTAGTCTGCGCACAGGACCCGACCGCAATTCTGCTGATAGTGGATTGCCTGTCCAGAGGGGCAGAAGGCATCGGTTGGGCTGGTTCGAATTCAACTTGATCGGCAAAATTTGCTTGAATATTTAATAGGATAACGATCAACAATACGTAAATAGGGTTCATAACTTGCAACAGTTCAGAATGTGTGGATGAATGCTTGTTAGGCATGCTAACCGAATCTACCTGACCACGCACGATCTGGATCATCGTTGTTTTGATCAGTAAACGTAACTGGCAATCAAACGGGAGTCATCATGTGATTGAGTTGAAGAAATTGGTGTTCCGTGAATATGCTATCGATAAGATGACCAGGCGCGCCAGGGCTTTTGCTAAAATGCTTCAATGCCGCCGTAGCGTACGGGATTTTTCTCGTCGCTACCCGCCGGAGGAAATTATTCTGGATTGCCTGCGCTGTGCAGGGTACAGCCCCAGTGGTGCCAATCAACAGCCCTGGCATTTCGTGGTGATTAAGGATAGGGCAATGAAACACAGCATCAGACTGGCTGCAGAAAAGGAAGAAAGGGAATTCTACGCCAGTAGGGCACCGGGAGACTGGCTGCAGGCGCTGGAGCCTATCGGTACAGATGCCAATAAACCCTTTCTGGAAGCGGCACCTTACCTG
>JAPKEK010000224.1 GCA_028822125.1 Pseudomonadales bacterium
TTCCTTCCCAGAATTTCAGGGAAGTATTAACCCTGGGAGCACAATATATTGAAGAAAGCACGCCTATTATCAGCCTAAGCAAGGGGCTTGAGCTTTCCACAGGCTCACGCATGACCCAGGTAATCAAAGCTGTTCTACCAGACAACCCGTGCGGCGTACTCACCGGCCCTAATCTCGCGATTGAAATTATGGCAGGATTTGCAGCAGCCAGTGTCCTGGCTATACCCGGTAAATCACTTAGACAGCAAATACAAAACGTATTTCACGGCAGCTTATTTCGTGTTTACCGCAATCATGACGTAATCGGCTGCGAGCTCGGTGGTGTCCTTAAGAACATAATTGCTATTGCTGCTGGGATGGGCGATGGCCAGGGTGCAGGAGACAATACTCGCTCTGCCATCATTACCCGAGGGCTAGCGGAAATGACTCGGCTTGGCACGGCCATGGGCGGAGACGCCAGCACCTTCGCGGGGTTAGCCGGTGTTGGTGATCTAGTGGCAACCTGTACCAGTGAAAAGTCACGTAACAGAACTGTTGGCTTTCGACTGGGTATGGGTCAGCCAATTGAAGCTATAACGCGTGATATGTTTATGGTGGCCGAAGGCGTCAAGAGTGCGCCAGCCGTCATCGCCCTAGCAGACCAGTTTAACGTTAAAATGCCTATTTGCCAGGAAGTCTGTGCCGTCGTACAGGGTAAGAGCGACGCCAAGCGAGGCTTTAAGGAATTATTAAAAGCAGAAATCGGCTCAGAAGCAGAACCTTTCTAAGCATCGCTAAAATGCCCAGCCGCAGGCCAAAAATTAAGACAAGCCAGCACCTACCTTTGTTCTTAAGGGATTTTCGGTTAGCGGTTAATTTAAGCCACCGTAAGCCGCAAACACTAGCGACTGCTTTAACGGTAACAAATCGCTAACTGTTATAAATCTAATTGATAATGATTCGTATTTAGATTATTATTAGTGAATCTGCCATAGGGATAAGCAATGCGAGCACGATTCATAACTACTTTTATGAGCAGCTATCTATTGATCAACTGCTGTATGGCGACCACTCACCCCCCTGATCTCGATACGCCCCCCTATATGGAAGAAGTCTCCATTGTCGGCTCCAAAGCCCGGGCCCGCCAGATTGCCGGAGCGGCAACCTATCTGGGCTTCGAACACCTCGATCGATTTTCCTATACCGATATACAACGCATACTACGGAGTGTGCCGGGGATATCCCTACAGACAGAAGATGGCTTTGGACTTCGACCCAACATCAGTATCCGCGGTGTAGCAACCGAACGTAGCAGCCGGATCACGTTGCTGGAAGATAATATTCTTATTGCCCCTGCACCCTATGCTGCTCCTGCGGCCTACTACTTCCCCACACCAGGTAGAATTCATGGGATCGAAATTGTTAAGGGACCGGCTGCCATTACCCAGGGGCCTTATACTGTTGGCGGCGCCCTGAATATGATCTCCACGCCCGTCACTGACCGTGATCAGTTTAATCTTGTTATGGAGGCCGGTACCGATGAAACCTTCAGAACCCATACTTTCATTAATCGTCGCCTGTCAGATCAAACCCAATTCCTGTTAGAAACACATCAATGGCGCTCGGAGGGCTTCCAGCACTTCAGTAAAAGCAATCAGCCTACAGGACTGAATATCCAGGATTACATGCTGAAATACAGACACCAAAGTGTCAATGACCGGCATCACTTCATACTTAAACTGCAACAAACCCGGCAGCACTCAAATCAATCCTACCTGGGACTTACCGACCCTGACTTTGAGCGTTCTCCTCTACGTCGATATGACATCTCTGCCCTGGATAATATCCGCAGCAATCATCGACAGGAAATGATTCAATATCGATTTTTTCGATCAGAATCAAACACGCTACAACTAACAGCCTACAGGAACCGGCTGACCAGGAACTGGTTTAAAACCCACAGCATTGATCTCGATGGTAGCCCGACCAATCGTGATTTTTCCGGATTAAGTTGGAATCGCATCATTTCTGCGGTGAATCTGGACCAGAGCGTCAATGGCACCTTGCCATCATTTCTCGCTGGCTTACTTAACGGGACGTTCGATAGCCCTGAAGGTAGTATTCAACTGCGAGCCAACGCCAGGACTTATCTCTCCAGGGGAATTCAAGCTAAATGGAAGACAGTATTTAATACCCAAAGCAGCCAGCATAACCTGGAACTCGGTTTTCGCGTCCATGAAGACAATGAAGATCGATTACAGCGCAACAGTACCTACCATCAAGTATCGCACACGCTGGTACTGGACGATCCTGGACAATGGGGCAACGCCGGAAATCAACTTCAGTCCGCCAGGGCTTTTGCATTTCATCTTCACGACAACATAAAAATCAGCAATTTAACCCTAGCGCCTGGAATTCGTTTCGAATATATCCAACAGCAGAGACATCGCTGGGAAACCAGGCCTGATAAGACACTCAACCCCTCAAGTCGTCACATAGACAATCTCAGAGACCAGAGGCGGCATCAAAGTAAAATCTGGCTACCCGGAATGGCTGCGCTATATCGATTAAACGACATCACAACCCTGGTAGCAGGCATACACAAAGGCTTCTCTGCCGCCGGCAATGGGCCGCATGCCAAAGAAGAATTATCCGTCAATTACGAAATGGGTATTAGACTAAACAGCGGCTTCGAAGCCGAAGCCATTTTTTTCCTCAGTGATTACGACAACATTCTAGGCTTATGCACTGCGTCATCAGGCTCGCAATGCATAACCGGTGATGTCTTCAATGGGGACGCCGCAACGGTTCAGGGCCTGGAGTTCTCAGCATCAATTCAGCTTGAAGCAAGCGACTCCTTTAATATTCCCATTTCAGTCAGCTACACATGGATTGACAGCCAATTCGATAGTGATATTGCTGACACCGCCTTCTTTGGCAATGTCTCTAATGGCGACCCCATACCTTATATACCCACCCATCAATTGCAGCTCTCAACCGGTTTAACTGGCCTTCGCTGGTCTCATTTCGTAAACCTGGATTATCAGAAGGGTGTTTGTGTTAGAGCCAGTTGCTCATCCTTTGAAAAAACAGAGAGTACCACCACTGTTGACTTTACCAGTCAGTTTGAACTGAACGGGCATGCTCAGATTTTCCTTAAAGTTGAGAATGCCCTGAATGTGCAACACATTGTCAGCCGTCAACCCTATGGCGCCCGCCCAAATCGAAACCGATCTACCACTGTGGGCTTTAAATTCAGTTTCTAGGCTGACCGACGTTCATGCGCATCGGCCACCCCCGCTGGATATCTCATGACACCATAACAAGGCCGGGCTGTTTCCTGTCAGCCCTGAAATCGAGGCGTAATGGCTACCTTCTTGCGCAGCAGACGATCTCATTAAACCTCCTCTCGGAGCCTGCTGAACAATAATGAGTGCTCAAAAATAAACGGCATAGCTCAGCAGAGGTCGAACCTACTTTCTGATGAGGCTATTTCGGGCTTGACTCAGTCAACTACTTTCATGAGTAAAGAATCTGGCTCCTATGTTCAAGAATAAATCTTTCTGGCAAATGTATCTGACAGCTATCATTATTGGCCTTATTGTTGCGACTATTATTTATGCAAGCCTCGCTTCAGATATGCACAGCAAATCCTTTATCGAAGCTGAAAGAAATCTCTCAACTGACTTACCTATCGACTCATTCATTGCCGAGGCCATGCTCACCGGGAAATTTAAGGTTTTTCAAGAAAACCCGAAGTTAGTAACCCCGAAAAGGCTGATAGTCATCCGTCGTAACGGCAATATACTTTATGATAGCAATGGCTCAATTGATGACAAAAACTACATTGACCGCCCTGAGATTGTACAGACCAAAACGGAAGGAACCGGTACGGCATTGTACCCAAGCTCTGATCAAGACAATGCTGTGCTCGCCATCGCCAAGCGGATAGATTCTAAGGAGCAAAGTCTCGGTTACGCGCTGTTATTGGAAACGATGGAGGCTCGCAGCTCCTGGACAGAGATGATGCTTAAAAGATTATTCTATTTCTTCTTTATTGCATTTCTGCTGTATTCACTAACCACCTACTTACTAATTAATTACTTTTTCCAACCCATTAACAGAGCGACAAACTATGCACGGAAAATTTCAAAAGGAAACTACATCGAGCGATTACCAGCGCTTGGACAGGATAACATTGCCATCCTGGAAGGTGCTCTAAACGAACTGGCCGTCAAAACAGAACAAAGGGTTAATGACCTAGACCAGAACGTCAAAAACCTTTCCAACCTGCTCGAGGCTCTGGAAGTAGGCGTTGTCGCCAACGATGCAAACAATCTGATTATTCATATCAACTCTTCCACACTGACGATATTTTCCCTTGAAGAAAGCCCTATCGGCAAAAATCTATTAGATACAGATTCTTTGATGCTAATCTGGCCTTTTGTTAATAGCCTCCGGGAGGATCAGGATAGTCCTCAAGGCACTATCGAGGTTGATGAACGCATCCTTGAACTACGTGCAAATCGGATAATAGATATTGACCCTGACGCTGGAAGAATACTGGTCACCCTGCAGGATGCCACAGAGAGAACCCTGGCAGACAATATCCGTATTGCCTTCGTTGCAAATGCCTCCCACGAACTCAAAACACCCATAGCTGCTATCCAGGGGATGATCGAAACAATCATTGACTCACCTCAAATGTTAAAGAAAACTCGTGATGAGTTCCTGCTTAGAGTGTCCAAGCAAACAAATAACCTGGGTAAAACAGTGGGTCAACTGCTGCAATTAGCACGGTTTCAGGAGGTCACAGGTGACGAGCAGGATCGTAGCCAAGCCGACCTTAAAAATCTGATAGAGGAGACGATTTCTGGTCAGGAAGATTTTGCATCTTTCAATAACATAATCATTGAACTCCAGAAACAAGCCAATACGGTTTACGTAAAAGCGAACATTGAATCTCTAAAGCTGGCTTTTCATAATCTGATTGAAAATGGGGTTATATACTCGAAACCCCATTCAACCCTCCGTGTCAGCATTGCAGTTAAAGCAGGTCACTCCATTGTTGCTATAGAAGACCAGGGCATAGGTATCCCTAGAGCAGAACAGCAGAGAATTTCTGAAAGATTCTATCGAATTGACAAAGATAGCTCAATAAATGCGAATGGACCGGGGCTGGGCCTTGCTATTGGCAGAGCAGCCATTCAAGCCAATCGAGGTACGATTACTGTAAATAGTACTGTCAACAAAGGGTCTGTATTTAAAGTAAGTTTACCACTCTACTCAGCAGAGCCAGGACAGTCCGGGTGAATTATTC
>JAPKEK010000225.1 GCA_028822125.1 Pseudomonadales bacterium
GCCCGTCTTTATGGTGTCAAAATAGATTGGTGGTATGACGGTCGACGCGACCTGATTGATTCTACAGCGGCTGCCAATCGATTTCTCGCAGACCTTTGCAACTATTTCGATGGTGATTGGGAACTCGCCTTGGCTGCCTACAATTCCGGTATGGGTAATGTTGGCAAAGCCATCAAGCAAAATAAAAAACAGCGCAAGCCAGCAAGTTTCTGGGATTTAAAATTACCTCGTGAAACTCAAGCCTATGTGCCAAAACTGCTGGCCCTGAGTGCCATCATAAAGGACCCAGCTCACTACAATATCGAGCTACGCAGCATTGCAAATCAACCGTATCTGGAAGTGGTCGCTATCGAATCGCAACTGGATCTAGCCCTGGCTGCTGAACTTGCTGATGTTCATATCGATGAAATTTACCGCCTCAACGCCGGCCATAATCAATGGGCCACTCATCCTGAAGGCCCGCACAGGCTATTGTTGCCTGTTAACAAGGCCAAAAACTTCAGACAGCAACTGAAGCAGCTACCCGATTCCAGCAGAATCAGCTGGAAAAGACACACCATAAAAGCAGGAGAAAATCTAGGTAGCATAGCCCAGCGTTATGCCCTGAATGTGCCCACAATAAAACGTACAAACAACCTCAACAGCGACCTGATCAGGACCGGTGACACACTCATGATCCCTAGCCCAAGCGCCGAAAAGTATGATATGTCAAAAATCGGCCGGGCAGACAAACGAGCAAATTACTACAGTCATCAATACGGGACTAAACCGATCATTTATCACACCACCGAAGGTGACAGCCTCTGGTCTATTGCTAAGCAATTTAATATATCAATCCGGGCCCTGGCCAGATGGAATAGCATAGGTACCACAGGTGTACTCGCACAGGGAAAAGAAATGAAGATCTTTACCCCTGCAAACACCAGGCAGCACCCCTTATCTTCAGCAATGTTGCGAAAAATCCATTACAAAATTCGCGAGGGAGATTCGCTGGCCAGAATAGCCAGCAAATTCAGAGTTTCAGTAGATAATATCAGAAACTGGAATGAAGGGATCAGGAACAGGGCTTATATACATCCGGGCGATAAAATTACAATTATTGTTGACGTGTCCGCAGCGCCCTGAGTCAAACCGAATCAATAACCTGTGACGTCTGCTTCCTGCTTGCGAGAGCTCTGATAATTCTGCATATCAAACCCGCCCAGTTGCATGGCCATAACCTGCCGTAAGCCCTGCATATCAACCTCGTCCACAGAATCTGGCCCCTTGGCCTTAACATTAGTCACCGAGATTACCGCCGCTCCACCATTATCCAGCAAGGTGTAACCCACACTTTTAGAGACCGAGTCCGGCTTTGGTAAAGAAAAAGCTTTATTTCTTATGGCTTCTGGCACATCAGACTGATAGCGCTGCACAGCCGCCACAACTTCCCATTCAAGACCAAACTGATCCGCGACATATCTTGTTATATCACCCTGCTCTAGCATACCTACGGCTTGCTCAGCTTGCTGTTCGGCCAGGCTGGACGCTTTTTCAGCTTCCAACTGGACAACAATTTCTGCTTGCACTGTCTCCAGCGTACGTAATTCACTGGGTTGATAGGTTTTCACTCTAACGATCAAGGCTCGACTATCAGATTCTTCAATCAAAGCGCTGTTATTACCATCTATTAACAGATCCGGCGAAAAAACAGCCTCTTTAACAGCGCTATTGGCGAACAATCCAGCTGATGATGCTCGATCGAGCATACCAGTAGATTTGATCTCAAGTTGTAACTGCTCAGCAATGCCCTGAAGGTCAGGATCCTCAAACGCCAATTCATCCATTATTGAGACCTTGCTAATGTATTCTTCAGCGATTACTTCTTCTGTAAATGCGAGACTCACTTCTTCCTTTATGGTTTCAAGTTCCGGTGTTACCTGGGCCTTCAACTCAGTTAACTGCAGCAAATGAAATCCAAACTGAGTTTCAACCACCGCAGAAACCTCGCCCAGTTCAGACAACCCCTGTGCCGCTATCTCAAAGGGTTTGACAAAAACATCGGGTGACATATAGCCAAGATCACCGCCTTGAGTGGCACTTCCAGGATCCTGCGAAAATGTTACTGCCAATTCGGCAAAATTTTCACCTGAGTCCAGGCGTGCTTTTATCCCTTCAATATCGACGAGTGCGGCCGCCATATCATTGTCCTCTGGCGCTATAAGAATATGCGACAGACGCCTCTTCTCTGGCTGGCTGAACAGGTCCGCGCGATTGCTATAAAACGTCTGCAGTTCCTCATCGCTGATACTTACCTTATCCATCAGCATAGAACGGGTCAGTTCTACATATTCTATATCCATTAGTTCCGGTGAAAAAAACCGATTCTGATTGACATCATAATAAGCAGCAACTTCTGAATCGCTAACAGTAACCTCTTCTTTCTTCATTGCCTGTGAAAATTCAAGGTACGCAATATCTCGAGTCTGCTGCATCAGGCTGGCCGCCTGTCGAAGCTCTGCATCAGTTACAAATACCGTTGACCGCAGGCCATCACTTAACTGCTGAATGGCTTTGTCTTTTCGTAATTCTTCACGATAAGTGGCCGGTGAATAACCTGCACCTGCCAGCACCACTCGAAACTGATCAGTACTAAATAGACCATTAACCTGAAATACTTCAGTAGCAGTAATATCCTTATCCAAATTTTTATCGCCTACCGTGAGATCAAGGTTATCGATTGATTGACTCAACACCTCCCGGTCTACTAGAGAATTCAAAACATTCTGCCTTAAAGAATCCTCATCAATATCTTCCGGGGAGGCATTGTTGGCCAATTGCATCCTTCTACGTCGCTCTACCGCAATCTCCATTTCCTGTTGAGTAATATCTACGCCGTTAATGGTTGCAACCTTGGCAACCGGAGCCAGAAATGTTGTGATTGAACCAAGGCCGAAGAAACCAAAGGCGATAACAATCAAGCCAATGATAATTTTTGTTCCTAATCCCTGATTACGTTCCTGCATACTCATAATCGACATTGGTTATAGCTCCTGCGGTCATTCAAAAGCGCCAGTTTACACTAATGAATTAAGTCCTTGCTTAAATTCCTGATTAAAAAGGCAAAGCATTTTAAATACACAAAAAAATGGCGCCTAAGGCGCCATTGATTATGATTCTCATTTCATCTGTTCAACGGTCATGGCCGTTATTGGTCCAGGTTTTAGGAAGATTGAAACGTAAAACTATCCAGTCCTAATTAACCGCATCTTTTAGAGCCTTGCCAGCTTTAAAGGCGGGCACATTTGCCGCTTTTATCTGTATTTCAGCACCCGTCTGAGGGTTTCGACCCATTCGTGCTGCTCGAGGCCGAACTGAAAAAGTACCAAACCCGACCAGTGTTACGCTATCTCCACCCTTAAGTGATGAAGAAATGGAGTCCACTACCGAATCCAATGCTCTACCAGCAGCTGCTTTGGAAATATCAGCCGATGCTGCGATGTTATCTATGAGTTCTTGCTTATTCAATATATACCCCTTATCTAACCGTTTTAGTGATTAACTTGGAATTGATTCTATTCAGCTTCTGCGTCGTAAAATTCCCAAATCTGTGCTTTTGATCCCTTCACATTTTATCAGGCCCACTTGGAGAATCAAGTAAATATGCTCAATGAGCGCTAATACGTGAGTCCTCTCCCTTATCCTGACTGCTATCGCTGGCATTTTCTACAGGCGTGGGCATTCGTTGCAAAGCAACTTCGAGAACTTCATCGATCCATTTTACTGGAATTATTTCCAGTTCTCCCTTGATATTTTCTGGAATTTCCTTCAGATCCCTTTTATTTTCATCCGGGATCATGACAACTTTTATTCCCCCCCTGTGGGCTGCCAGTAATTTTTCTTTCAGGCCACCAATAGGTAATACCTGGCCGCGTAAAGTAATCTCCCCAGTCATGGCAACTTCAGCTCGCGCTGGTATGCCAGTCAGAACCGAGACGATAGCGGTACACAGCGCAATCCCAGCGCTGGGCCCATCTTTCGGGGTTGCTCCTTCGGGCATGTGGATATGCAGGTCAAATTTTTCGTGAAAATCTGCGGAAATACCCAACACACCTGCTCTGCTACGCACAACCGTTATAGCCGCCTGAATCGACTCCTGCATGACATCGCCCAGGGAGCCGGTTTTGGTGGTCACCCCTTTACCCGCAACAGCAGCACTCTCAATGGTCAGTAATTCACCTCCGACACTGGTCACTGCTAAACCAGTCACCTGGCCTACCTGGTCTTCCACTTCGGCACGGCCGAAACTATATCGGCGTACCCCCGAAAAAGTCTCTAATTGATCGCTATCTATTTCCAGGCTTACCTGCTTGGCAGATCCAGCAGCTTGCTTTACAACCTTCCTACATATTTTGGCAACTTCCCTTTCCAGGCCTCGGACACCAGCCTCTTTGGTGTAATACCTTATAAGATCAACGATGGCTGCTCCGGTCAGCGTCAACTCGTCTTTACTAAGACCATTATTTTTCAGTTGCTTGGGAATCAGGAATCGAGTTGCTATATTGTGTTTTTCATCTTCGGTATACCCGGGAATCCGAATAACCTCCATTCGGTCCAGTAGCGGCGCTGGAATATTCATGGAGTTAGAAGTGCAGATAAACATCACCTCAGACAGGTCATAATCAACTTCCAGGTAGTGATCATTAAAAGAATTATTCTGCTCTGGATCAAGCACTTCGAGCAACCCAGAGGAAGGATCACCACGGTGATCCTGGCCCATTTTATCGACTTCATCGAACAGGAACAGCGGGTTCCGAACCGCCACTTTTGATAATTTCTGAATTATTTTCCCTGGCATGGAACCAATGTAAGTGCGTCGATGGCCCCTTATTTCAGCTTCGTCCCGAACTCCTCCTAGGGCCATTCGAACAAATTTACGACTGGTTGCCCTGGCTATCGATTCGCCCAGGGACGTCTTACCGACGCCAGGAGGTCCAACCAGGCACAGCACCGGCCCTTTATTCTTTTTCACTCTCTTCTGCACAGAAAGGAACTCTAAAATTCGATCCTTAACGTCAACTAAACCGTAATGATCTTCATCAAGGATCTTTTCAGCCTCGACAATATTAGTCTTCAGTCTGGACTGCTTTTTCCAGGGTGTATTCAACATCCAGTCAATATAGCCCCTCACAACAGTCGCCTCGGCGGACATGGGAGGCATCATTTTGAGTTTCTTTATCTCAGCCAAAGTCTTATCAAAGGCTTCTTTAGGCATTCCAGATTCTTTTAACCTTAACTGCAACTCTTCTATCT
>JAPKEK010000226.1 GCA_028822125.1 Pseudomonadales bacterium
AGAAATTCCCGTATGGCCTTCTCGGTCAGCCAGGTGCCCGTTGGGTTATTCGGATTTGCAATGAATATCATTTTAGTCCGAGGGGTCACCTCTGCCAAGGTTGCCGACAAATCCTGGCCATAGTTTACGGCCGGAACGATCGTCAATTGACTATCCAGAGCGAGCGTGACCAGGCTGAAAACGACAAAACTGTGTTGCGCCACAATTGCCTGAGTACCGGGCCCCAGGAATACCCGAGCCACCAGTTCTAAAACATCATTCGAACCATTACCCACAGTAATCTGATCTATCTCCACCTGGTGAAGTTTACTCAGTTTCTGTTTGAGTTGATTGGCACTACCGTCTGGGTAACGGGTCAGATCCTGGAAGGCCTGACCCAGACAGGCGTTAATTTTCTCCGAGGGCCCTAAGGGATTTTCATTGCTGGCTAACTTCGAAATCCGAGTCAAACCAAGTTCACGTTCCAACTCATCAGAAGGTTTGCCAGGCTGGTAGGGCTGCAATTGGACGATCGCTTTGTTTGCGCTTGCAATAAAATCCATGATTATACTCGCAGGGCTCTCGGATAACTTCCCAGAAGCTTGACTTCCAGCGCATCGCGATCGACTACTTTCAACAAATCTTGAATACTCTGGTCCGATGCATGACCTTCAAAATCGATAAAAAAGATATAGGACCATCTACCAGCGTTGGATGGACGCGTTTCAATTGAGGTTAACGAAACCCCGGAACGATGGAAAGGCTCAAGTACTCTAAAAAGGGCACCGGGTTTATTCTCCATTGACACCATAATTGAAGTTTTGTCACAACCACTGGGAGCGACATCCTCTCGCCCAACGATAATAAACCGAGTGGTGTTATCTACCTGATCTTCAATATTTCTCGCTAATATATCCAGCTCATAAATCTGTGCCGCAATCTCACCCGCAATCGCCGCAGTCTTGCCATCCTTCATCGCCATCATTGCAGCTTGAGCATTGCTGCTCGCGGCGATTCTTGGGACATTGGGGTAGTGGCTATCCAGCCAATGGCGGCATTGCCCTAACGTCTGCTGGTGCGAATAGATTTTCTCAACGCGACCACCTGCAACGGGCAGGGCCATCAGGTGATGGTGAACCCGCAGTTCCGCTTCGCCACAAATTCGCAAGGCTGAACTCAGAAAATTGTCCAGGGTGTGACTGATCACACCTTCGCTGGAATTCTCAACAGGCACCACGCCATAGTGAACATTTTCTGACGCTACTTCGCGAAAGATATCATCAACCGTCACCATGGGTTGTCCTAAAACCGATTTACCAAAGTGTTTCAACGTCGCCTGCTGGGTGAAGGTCCCTTCCGGGCCAAGATAAGCTACCCGCATGGGTTGTTCCAGCGCCAGACAGGCTGACATGATCTGACGGAATATCAAGGCGATATTTTCTGCGTTCATGGGGCCTGAATTTTGCGACGTTAGATTTCGCAAAACTCTGGCTTCTCGGTCTGGACGATAAAAGACGGGAGCGGCACCATCTGATGCTGCCGTTTTAACCTCTGCGATCTGCAAAGCATAACTAGCCCTGTCATTAATCAAAACCAGTAACTTCTGGTCTATTGCATCAATTTTCTGTCGCAACTCCTCAAGGTCCATTTCTTTGGACTCGTCAGTCATCAGTCAGATCTCCAGATTCCAACTCCTCATCGGCTATTATTGTTTGCTCCTGCTCGGGTTGTTCGGGTTCCTGCACCGTCGCCAAACCAACCAGATGTTCATCAGCGGACAAATTAATGAGCCTAACGCCTTGGGTATTCCTACCCTGAACAGAGACTTCCATTATCCGAGTTCGCACCATGGTGCCCTGATCACTGATCAGCAGCACCTCGTCACTATCAGAAACCTGAACGGCTCCTACCAAAGCCCCGTTCCTGTCAGACAACTTAATACTGATCACGCCCTGACCCCCTCGACCAATCACAGAAAAATGACTAACCTGGGTGCGTTTTCCAAACCCGTTTTCACTGGCAAGCAACAGCGTTCCATCAACGTTGGGCACGATTAATGCGATCAGTTTTTCCGATGCCCGTAGCTTGATGCCGCGCACACCACGGGCCGTCCTGCCCATTGCTCTGACATTAGATTCTTTAAATCGAATAGCCCGACCACCACTACTGAACAGCATGATATCTTTTGTACCATCAGTAATAGACGCATCCACCAGGGTATTGCCCGGTTCAAGCTCTATAGCGATAAGGCCTGTACTACGACGCCGTGAAAATGCCATCAGCGGGGTTTTCTTGACAGTGCCATTTGACGTTGCCATCAAGATAAATTTCCCCTCAACAAACTCTGAGACCTGAAGCATCGCTGTGATTCTCTCGCCCTCTTCCAGCGGCAGGATATTAACAACCGGTCGACCTCGGGCAGTTCGACTTGCGGTGGGAATCTGAAACACTCTTAACCAGAAAACCTTACCCATATTGCTGAAACAAAGAATCGTGTCGTGGGTATTGGCTATCAGTAGCCTCTCTATAAAATCTTCTTCTTTTACTGAACTTGCTGACTTACCTCGGCCACCACGACGCTGCGCCTGATAGTCAGATAAAGGCTGAGTTTTGGCATAGCCTCCATTGGACAAAGTAACGACCATATCCTGAGGTGTTATCAGGTCTTCGGTAGTCAGATCTTCCTGGGACTCAACAATTTCTGTCATCCGATCATCGCCGTATTCATCTTTTACGGCCAGCAACTCCTCTCTGATAATCTCCATCAGCCTTGATTCATTTCGTAAAATTTCCAGCAAACCAGAAATAGTATCGATTATTTCTTTATACTCATTAAGTAATTTTTCTTGTTCAAGACCAGTTAAGCGATTCAAGCGCATTTCCAGAATTGCCTGGGCCTGATCTGGAGACAGGTAATACAACCCATCTTCCTTTAAACCATAGCTTTCTTCGAGATCATCGGGCTTAGCCGCATCAGGACCTGCTCTCTCCAGCATCTGCGTCACTGAACTGGAACGCCAGGGTTGTTCGAGTAATTTGGCTCTGGCTTCCTGAGCATCCACTGAACTTTTAATGAGTTCTATGATGGCATCAATATTCGACAGAGCAACGGCTAATCCCTCCAGGATATGACCTCTGGCCCGGGCTCTCCTCAACAGGAATACGGTTCGTCGAGTCACTACCTCTCGACGATGCATAATAAAATAATCCAGGACCTGCCGTAAATTCAATACTCTTGGCTGATTGTCGACCAATGCCACAATATTGATTCCAAACACACTTTGTAACTGCGTCTGCGCATACAAATTATTGAGCATCACTTCGGGTACAACATCACGGCGCAACTCAATAACAATCCGGGTATCTTTGGCTGACTCATCACGGAGGTCGGTTATCCCCTCGATCTTTTTATCCTTATGAAGTTCAGCAATCTTCTCTATCAATCTTGCACGATTCACCTGATAGGGAATTTCCTTGATGATAATACTGCTCTTACCCGTCTTTTCGTCCTCTATAATCTCACAACGCGCCCTTATCTGTATCCTGCCTCTACCGGTTCGGTAAGCCTGCAGAATACCCGCACGGCCATTAATAATTGCTGCAGTCGGGAAATCCGGTCCTGACACATATTCCATCAAACCATCGACATCCAGGTCAGGGTCATCAATCAGGGCTATACAGGCGCTGACAATCTCGCTCAGGTTGTGGGGTGGAATGTTAGTGGCGAAGCCCACCGCTATCCCACTGGAGCCATTCACCAGCAGGTTGGGAATTCTTGCCGGTAGTACCACCGGCATCTGTAACGTGCCATCATAATTATCGATGAAATCTACGGTTTCTTTATCCAGATCAGCGAGCAACTCATGGGCTATTTTTTCCATTCGTATTTCTGTATAGCGCATGGCCGCGGCTCTATCACCATCCAGTGAGCCAAAGTTGCCCTGCCCATCTACCAGCGGATAACGCATGTTAAAATTCTGCGCCATCCTGACGATGGTGTCATAAGCCGCAGTATCACCATGCGGGTGATACTTACCAATGATGTCCCCAACAATACGTGCTGATTTCATGTAAGCCCGATTGTAGGCATTATTCTGTTCGCTCATGGAAAACAGCGCACGACGATGAACGGGCTTGAGACCATCCCTGACATCTGGCAGCGCTCTGCCCACAATCACGCTCATAGCATAATCCACATAGGACTGGCGCATCTCGTCTTCGATGTTAATCGTTTTTATATCGTCATCGTCTTGCTGTTCAAAATCTGTCATTAGTACTCTTTAACCCGCTCAACACTTATTAATGGCTTTAACGCTCAACTCTCAACTCTCAGCCCTAAAGGCTTGCTAATCGCTGTATCACTCAATGCTTGTGGCTGTAACAGCCCGCAAATACATCTCTCTAATCAGCTTGACTGCTGCCTGATCACTGGTTTTACAGCAGCAAGCAGGTGTCGCTCAAAACGCTTACTTAAAAGCCTCGTGTACAGAAAAAACCAGCCTACAAACCTCATCCCATCATGCTGCTGAACACCAACAACAGGTGGAGTAGCCCCTGGAGTTTCGCCAGCAGGTTTCACCCAGACGAGCTTGCTCAGCAAGCAACCAGGTTATGTCTGGCAGTGTCACGCTGGCGTTCTGCTGGGCTTCGTACGGCAATTCAATTAGCACTAAAATAACCCTTTCGGTTGTCCCAACAGGTGCCTCTACAGAGAGCTCGCCCAGCAGCATCATGGCTGCTTTCAGGCCTCGTTAATTATAGCATGGTTACTTCTCAAAACACACTGAAAATAGCGCTAAAACCAATCCTGAATAATCCTATAACTATCTGTTTTATATATATATATTATATTATATCCCAAGCCTATCGGGCACTATAATTAAATCCTTGGAAAGCTGTACTCTACCGTTATAATTCAGACCTGGGAAATCGTTCCATCGCTAATTTCTGGCTGTCAGGTAAAAGAGGAACCATGGTTGATATAATCCGGATTGAAGCGCGCTGGATCGTGCCAGTAATCCCTCGGGAAACTGTTCTTGAAAATCACGCGTTAGTGGTTAAAGGCGCGAAAATTCTGGCTCTTTTACCCAGCGTAGCAGCGCAAAAAAAGTATCCAGCAAGCCAGTTACTACCGCTACCAGATCACTTGCTGATTCCCGGGCTGATTAACGGCCACGGCCATGCTGCCATGTCCCTATTACGGGGCTATGCAGAAGACACCAGCTTAATGACTTGGTTAACTGACCATATCTGGCCAGCTGAGGCGAGCTTAGTCAGTCACGAATTTGTCTATAGTGGTGCAAGGCTGGCA
>JAPKEK010000227.1 GCA_028822125.1 Pseudomonadales bacterium
GGATAGGGCGCGACATCGGCAAGGTTTTCGGCGAGAGTCTTACCGGTAACCGTGAGGCAGTGTCCGTGCAGCAGGCCCGCATCAAGCAAGGTCTTCATAAGCGGTTGAATACCGCCGATCTGGATTAATTCACTCATTGAGTATTGCCCTGCGGGTCTCATGTCGGCCAATACTGGAACCTGCTTGCCTATCCGCGAGAAGTCATCAATGGTCAAGGGTATGTCTGCAGCATGAGCAATTGCCAGCAGGTGGAGGACGGCATTGGTCGAACCTTCCAATGCAATAGTAACGGTAATGGCATTTTCAAAAGCTTCCCGGGAAAGTATGTCGGAAGGCTTTATGTCTTGTTCAACCAGATTCACTACTGCTTCACCCGCGGCCTGACTGTCTCGACGTTTGTTGTCAGAGATGGCTTCCTGCGCAGAAGAATTAGGCAGAGACAAACCCAGTGCTTCGATGGCCGATGCCATGGTATTGGCGGTATACATGCCGCCACAGGAACCGGGACCGGGAATTGCAGTTGCTTCGATTTCCTTCAGATCGATCTCAGATAAATTGCCACTGGCATATTGACCAACGGCTTCAAATACCGAGATGACATCCCTGCGGTCTTTGCCTGGTTGGATTGTCCCCCCGTAAACAAATATGCTGGGTCGATTAAGCCGGGCCATGGCCATAGCACAGCCGGGCATGTTTTTGTCACAGCCGCCAATGGCGACAAAACCGTCGAAACCCTGGCCTGCAACTACAGTCTCAATGGAATCCGCAATTACCTCTCTGGAAACCAGAGAATAGCGCATGCCGGGTGAACCCATGGAAATGCCATCACTGACTGTAATGGTATTGAAGGTAATGGCTTTGCTTTGCTGGTCTTCGATTCCTATCGCGGCGGCTTCAGCCAGGACATTGATGTGCATATTACAGGGCGTCAGATTGCTCCAGGTAGAAGCAACCCCTATTTGGGGTTTCTGAAAGTCCTCTGAGCTGAAGCCAACGGCATGCAGCATAGCTCGGGCGGCGGCTTTTTCAAGGCCGTCAACGACCACCGAAGAATAGGGGCGTTTGCGTGAGTCAGTCATTTTCAGATCCCTTGGTTTAAGCATAGCAAAGATAACATAATTGGCTGTCAGCTTCGATAAGGTGAAGCCAGTATTGTAGGTCCGAGCATCACCAAGCATAATGAAATTGATGGATTTAAGGAGCGTTAACTTGACTACAGGCTTTAGGAAATCGCTATTGAGGCGAGATGTGGTTGCCCTTGCTTTTGGCGCAATGATTGGCTGGAGTTGGGTGCTGCTGAGCGGCGAATGGATACTACGGGCCGGCGCCATGGGTGCCGTTGTTGCTTTTCTGATTGGCTCTGTGGCTGTCATGTTAATCAGCCTGACTTATGCTGAATTGGCGGCGGCGATGCCAAAGGCAGGTGGAGAGCATGTGTATGTTCTGCGGGCGCTGGGATACGGCCCGGCTTTTGTTGCGAGCTGGGCAATTATGATGGCCTACGTTACCGTCTGTGTGTTCGAGTCTGCGGCCTTGCCAACAGCGCTCGAATACCTGTTTCCTGATTTTCGTCTGATCTATCTCTGGTCCGTTCAGGGTGAGGCCGTGTACCTCACTATGGTGCTGGTAGGCGTGGCCGGATCCGTGTTGATGACATTTATTAATTTCATAGGAATTCGATTTGCTGCTTTTCTTCAAACCCTGATAACGGTGTTGTTTTTTCTGGTCGGGCTGTCTTTCATAGCCGGTGTGTTCAGCTATGAATCGGCATTTGATGGCCCCCTGTTTGTTAAGGGTGGCGTTGGCGTCCTGGGTGTTCTGGTCATGGTTCCGGCGCTTTTAGTTGGATTTGATGTCATACCACAATCGGCAGAAGAAATTAAACTGGCCCCGGCACTGATCGGCAAATTGCTGGTCTGGTCAGTGCTGTTAGCGGCGCTATGGTATATGGGGATTACACTGGCAGTCGCCTGGGCACTCGATGGTGCGGCATTGCATTCCACTGATATGGCCACTGCCGATGCTATGGCGATTGTCTGGGGAAGCCAGACAATGGGTAACATTATGTTGGTTGCTGGTATTGGCGGGATCTTGACCAGCTGGAATGCTTTTGTGATAGGGGGTAGTAGAATACTGTATGCCCTGGCAGAATCCGGCATGATACCGGCGGTGTTTGCGAAGTTGCATCCGAGGTTTAACACGCCTTACGTCAGTATATTGCTGATTGGCCTGCTCAGTTGTATCTCTCCCCTGTTTGGTAGAACGGTCCTGGTCTGGCTGGTGGATGCGGGTAGTTTTGCAGTGGTTATTGCCTACATCATGGTGACCTGGTCTTTTTTGAAATTAAGGAAGATTGAACCGGGAATGCCCCGTCCATTCCGGGTCCGACATGGCAACTGGGTAGGTGGGTCGGCATTGCTGCTGTCCTGTGGCCTGTTCTGTCTTTATATGCCGGGTAGTCCGGCAGCGTTACTCTGGCCGTACGAGTGGGTAATGGTATTGGCGGGAACGATACTCGGCCTGGTTTTTTATTTCTGGAGTCGGGGGGTTGGCTTAAAGATAGCGAGAGGCCCCACTGGGCAGCATTCACAAGATGTCAGTTAATTGATTTTTGATGGGGCAGGTTGCCTTGGAGTAACCAGGGCCTTATGCTTAGAGCGTTTGTTAATTTATAGGGAAAGGGTGTGTATATGGGTGACGTTTATATTGTTGAGGCTTGTCGTAGTGCCATTGGGAAACGCGGCAAAGGCCTTGCGGGTCTTAAACCTGCCGACCTGCTTGGCAAGGTTCAAAAAGCGGCTGTCGATAGAAGTGGAATTTCCCCAGAGCATATAGATCAGGTCATTGGCGGATGCGTGTCCCAGGTTGGCGAGCAATCGTTTAATATCTCCCGAATAGCCTGATTATCGCAGGGATTACCACTTGAAGTGGCTTCAACAACCGTTGATTCCCAGTGTGGATCAAGTCAGCAGGCAACCTCCCTGGCAGCATCAATGGTCGCATCTGGGCTCGAAGAAATAGTGATGAGCTGCGGTGTTGAAATGATGAGCCGGGTACCACTGGGCTCGAATATGAAAGGCGGTTCACCCATGGGTGAGAGTTATGCCAGCCATTACCAGCCCACAAGCCAGTTTATGGGCGCGTCTATGATTGCCGAAGAATACCAGGTTACTCGCAGCCATACTGATCAGTTTGGACTGGAAAGTCAGCAGAAAGCGATTCAGGCATGGCAGGAGGGGCGCTTTTCACGAGAAATTGTGCCCGTTGAAGCGCCCATACTCAACGAGAAGTTTGAAGCGACCGGTAAAACGCAGATTATTGACCGTGATGAAGGTCTCAGGCAGACGAGCCTTGAAGCGCTGGCTGGCCTTGAGCCGGTACCCGGTCAATCGATACATACGGCGGGTTCTAGTTCGCAGGTCTCTGATGGTGCTGCTGCGATTATTATGGCCAGCGACAAGGCCTGTAAGACCCATGGGTTGAAGGCCCGGGCGAGAATTGTAGCAACGACTTTAGTTGGGGTTGATCCAGTGACGATGTTAAAGGGTCCGATACCGGCAACCAGGAAGGTGCTCAAGCGAGCTGGCCTGGTGCTTGAGGACATTGATGTGTTTGAAGTCAACGAGGCTTTTGCCTCTGTCGTGCTGGCCTGGGAGCAGGACCTGGGTGTCGATCACAGTAAAGTCAACGTGAATGGCGGTGCCATTGCGTTGGGACATCCGACCGGTAGTACAGGCGCTCGCCTGATTACGACGGCGCTGCACGAGCTCGAGCGGACAGATGGACGTTACGCGCTTATTGCAATGTGCTGTGGTGGTGGTATTGGTACCGGCACTATTATTGAACGACTGGATTAGGCCCTGTAGCCAGCAATGCTAAATCAATGGTTCTAGTCTGCTCAGATAATGTCCACAATCAGTCAGGTTAGAGCTGGGATGAATACTGTGATTAGGCCCGACCTTCTCGGCAGAAGGTATTAGCTTACATTTTGTTTTGCTGCTTCGAGCTTTTGCTGCATCTGGTTCAGTTGATGATTGAGTTCCGTGGGCAGCTTATCTCCGAATTGTTGGTAGTAGGTCCGGATCAATGCCAGTTCTTCCAGCCAGCCTTGGGTCTCTACGCGTAAAAGGGAGGCTATTTCCTCATCTGTCATGTTCAAGCCGCTGAAGTCGATGCTATCCAACGTTGGTAATTTGCCGATAGGTGTGGATACGGCACTGGCTGTTCCCTGACAGCGTTCGAAAACCCATTTTAATACACGTGAATTTTCACCAAAGCCGGGCCACAAAAAACGTCCCTGGGCGTCCTTTCTGAACCAGTTAACATAAAAAATCTTTGGCAGTTGATCTTTGTGCTGCTGACCCAGGTGGATCCAGTGCTGCCAGTAGTCGGCCATGTTATAACCACAGAAAGGCAGCATGGCCATGGGATCTCTACGCAGTTCGCCAATACGCCCGGCTGCTGCAGCTGTTTTTTCTGAGGACACGATAGAGCCGAAAAAGGTGCCCTGTTCCCAGGAATCGGCTTCATTGACTAACGGGACAACCGTCGCTCGTCTGCCGCCAAACAGGATGGCGCTGATTGGAACACCCTGGAGGTCCTGCCATTCCTGCGCGATTGCTGGGCATTGAGACGCTGATACTGTAAATCTTGCATTAGGATGGGCTGCTAGTTCTGTGCTCTCAGGCGTCCAGTCTCGGCCAAGCCAGTCGATTAGGTGGGCCGGAGTCTCTTCTGTCATGCCCTCCCACCAGACATCACCATCGTCGGTCTCGGCCACGTTGGTAAACAGGCAGTTTTCCTTAAGGCTGAGCATGGCATTGGGGTTAGTCTCCATGCCAGTACCGGGTGCAACACCAAAGAAACCGGCTTCTGGGTTTATGGCGTGCAGTTGGCCATCATCACCAAATTTCATCCAGCAGATATCATCGCCGACGGTTTCAACCTTCCAGCCCGGCATTGATGGCACCAGCATGGCAAGATTGGTTTTGCCACAGGCACTGGGGAAAGCGCCAGCAATATAGCGAGCGACACCTTGTGGGTTGGTGAGTTTGAGAATCAGCATATGCTCGGCCAGCCAGCCCTCTTCACGTGCCATAGCAGAGGCAATTCTAAGCGCAAAACATTTTTTACCTAATAGGGCATTGCCGCCATAGCCAGAGCCAAAGCTCCATATTTCCCTCTTTTTCGGGAAGTGTGCGACGTATAGATTATCTGGATTGCATGGCCAGGGGACATCCTTGCTGAGGTTCTCCAGAGGTTTGCCCACAGAGTGTATGCAGGGCACAT
>JAPKEK010000228.1 GCA_028822125.1 Pseudomonadales bacterium
CCGGGCACCATGCATATCCAGTTCAATGCTGTCATCAGTGAGATTAAGGTCGGCCCCCGCCTCTTCTAGTTTCTGTAGCAGGGCCGTATTCAATGATGGTGCGGCCCCATTTATTTTTATGTGTCCTCCTGTTGCTGCAGCTGCTATCAGGTAGGTGCCACACTCAATCCGGTCTGAAATAACGGTATGCTGCCCGCCAGAGAGATCCTTTACCCCCTCAATCACGATAGTACTCGTTCCCGCACCACTGATGTTTGCTCCTAGGCTATTCAGGAATTCAGCAAGGTCGACAATCTCAGGCTCCTGCGCACAATTCGCTAATTGGGTTGTTCCTTCTGCTAATGTTGCAGTCATCATCAGGTGCTCTGTGCCACCAACAGTATTGAAATCGAAAACAATATGGGCACCTTTAAGCCTGCCCTTAGCGGATGCTTTTACATATCCTTGCTGCATATCTATCTTCGCACCCATTGCCCTCAGGCCCTTTAAGTGCTGATCGACCGGGCGGGAACCAATAGCGCAACCCCCGGGTAAAGACACCTCAGCGCGACCATAGCGAGCTAACATGGGGCCAAGCACATTGAAGGATGCCCGCATGGTTTTAACAAGATCATAAGGCGCCTTAAAACAATTTATCGTGTTCGCGTGAATCTCTACATTCATTCGTTCATCGACAACCACCTCCACTCCGAGAGACCCTAATAATTCAATCATAGTGGTAATGTCCCTTAAGTGAGGGACATTGGAGATTGTGACCGGTCCATTGGCCAGCAGCGCCCCGGCAAACAGCTTCAAAGCCGAGTTCTTTGCCCCGGATGCTTTTAATTCCCCTGAGATCCGTGCCCCACCGTGTATTCGAAGCTGCTCCATCAGGTGCTGATCTCACCCGGGGCGTAGGTTTTCATGGTCACTGCATGAATTTCACCAGACGTTATATAGCTATCCAAGGCGGCATAAACTTTCTGCTGCCGTTTGACTCTGTTAAGCGCTTCAAAGCACGCCGAAACAATGACTATCGAGAGCCGGTTACCCTCTATTTCAATATCGAGACGCTCGGGTGCCAATTCACTTTCCAGCCGCGTTCTTACTATATCTATGATCATAACGTGTCTTATCAGGGCAAAGCCCTATGATAGCACGGTGACCCGCCGAAAATATCCGGAAAGAGTCGGAAAACTGGGGGCTCCGGATTCGCACCTTACCTTGCAGCCAGGGTAATAAGCGCTTTATCATAACAGGCTAAACTGACACAGCTCCTTTGAGGCTAACACCATCAACCAACCACAACGTCAACGCAACGAGCAACCTGACCTGCTGCAGTCAACCTTGATGCCGTGGCTGCGGGGTATCACACAGAAGATCAAACTACGCAGTGGCCTGCTTTTTAGTGCCTTTGTACTCACTTCGGGTCTACTTCTACACTGGATACTTAATTCAGAAGACCAGTCAAGAGAGCGTGAACTGGTTTTTGGTAATCAACCCGACTTATACCTTCTCAATGCGTCTATAAGCCAATTCAACCATCAGGGGAACCTCGACTCTGTTATAGCCGCAGATAAATTCACCCACTATCCTCTCACCGATGTCACGACCTTGAAACAACCTAATGTTAGGCTTTATTCCCTGCATAACAGCCAGCCCTGGAACATAGTTTCAGAAAATGGCCGAATCTTGTCTCTTTCAAAATATCGCGAAGAAGTCGTTGAATTGTGGGATGGAGTTCAGGCAGAAAGGTTCGGTGAAAACCATCAAACTCTAAGTTTCAAGACTGAGAATCTGATCGTATATCCAGGCCAGCACCTGGTAGAATGTGATCAGAAAGTCGTTATATCTAATGCCAACAGTGAGACTACCGCGGGTGGAATGCAAGCGCGTTTTGATATCGGTCTTTTCAAGTTACACTCTTCGCAGAATCAAAGAGTGGTGACAAGGATCTTCGCCACTGCTGTTTCAAGCGAAACCTGATTATTCAACATCCGTTATACCGATCAAAACCCTATCGAGTCATCGGCTCCTGCACGATTAGGCTATACTATTATTTTGGCGAGATCGCATCCACCACCGTATTTATTGCATAACATGTTAAACTCTTAGGGCCTAATCTACAGTGAAGGTAATGCAGCCTAAATCTCTTCGATCATTGTCAGCTTTTTGCTTACTGTTTGCCACAGTGAGCTTAAATGCGCGCCAGGAAGCTGACCTGCCAATCACCATACAAGCCGATAGCGCCACCGTCAGTGAATTGGAGGGAACATCAGTTTACCGAGGTAATGTCATTATAGAACAAGGTAGTTTAAGAATAACCGCAGACGAAATTATCATCGAAAGCCAAGCGCTGAGGCCTTCAACCATCGTTGCAAAATCCATCGATGAAACGACAGGTCATGCCCGGTTTGAACAGGCAACTCAGGGCACAAAAGGCAGCATATTGGCCCAGGGCGAGCTTATCCGCTATAACGTAAGCCTGGAAAAACTGGAAATAAGCGGCCATGCGTCACTCACCCAGGGACTGGACCGATACGAGGGTGATAATCTATCCTACGATCTGCCCAAAGGCTTGCTTGCTGTTCATAGCAAAGACGGCGAAGACGGTAGAATAAACCTGACTATAAATCCCAAACCCGGAAAGCCCTAATTGCCTCCTGATCAATACCTCATTGCCAAAAACCTTAGAAAGCAATACCAAAGTAAAGTGGCAGTTAGAGATATCTCCCTTTCAGTAAAATCTGGCGAGGTAGTCGGCTTACTGGGTCCAAATGGTGCTGGCAAAACCACCTGTTTTTATATGATTGCCGGATTAATTCAGTCAGACCATGGTTCCATTCACCTTAACGGCAGTGATATATCAACCCTGCCAATGCACAAGCGAGCAAAGGCGGGTTTAGGGTACCTGCCCCAGGAAGCCAGTATCTTCCGGAAGTTATCCGTCTGCGAGAATATTCTGGCTATTCTGGAAGCGGTTACAGACTTAACAAAAACAGCACGTCTGGACAAAACAGAATCGCTGCTGACGGAATTTAACCTGGAACACGTAAGAGACAGCATAGGACTATCTCTCAGCGGCGGAGAACGACGACGTGTTGAGATTGCCAGAGCGCTAGCCACCGAGCCAAAGTTTGTGCTTCTAGACGAACCTTTCGCTGGGGTCGATCCGATTTCGGTGAACGACATTAAGTCAATAATCAAGTATCTAGCTGTTCAAAATATTGGAATTTTAATCACTGACCACAACGTAAGAGAAACTCTGGATATATGTAGCCGAGCTTTTATTGTTAATGAAGGAACCATCATTGCAGAAGGCAGCAGTCAACAAGTACTCGAAAATGATCTGGTGAAAGCCGTATATCTAGGGGAAAATTTTAGGCTCTGATAAAACCCGTTCTAAATCGAAATGGCTCTGCCAGTTAAATTCATCTACATTTCACAATCCGTAAAAATCCTGGTATTTGCAAGCCGGGCATTGCTGGCACAGTTAAACGCATCTGGACAATCCAGCTAACTGCTTGAATATATCAGGTTATGGGTTACCTCATAACACGACAATGAGACCAATAACCGGCAAAAAAACGATTCGTGCAAGTTTCATTCCAACAATGAGACAAGTATCATTAACGCATGTCTATGAAACCCACCCTTGCACTGAGACTTGGCCAGCAACTGAGAATGACGCCCCAGTTGCAGCAAGCGATAAAATTACTGCAACTGTCTACCCTGGATCTTCAACAGGAAATTCAGGAAGCGCTGGATTCCAATCTGATGCTCGAAGAAATAGACGATAGTCATGATGACGTTAAGGATGAGACCTCACAACTGGAACCTCCCACCATCTCGGCTGACGAAAACGCTAATGCAGAAGTGGACCCAGTCAAAGCAGATGATAGTGATCCTCAGACAACCGAAGAGCCCGTCGAAACTCATAATTCAGAAATTGATGGCGACCTGGTTTCAGATACTTCCGAGGAACTCACCAGCGAAGTGTTAACTGACGATCTGCCTATCGATAGCGTATGGGAAGATATCTACGATCAATTACCAATTGGCAGCGGCGCAACCAATTACAACAACGAAGACGACACTGATTTTGCATCGAGAAATTCCAGTGGTGAGACTATTCACAGTCACCTAATGGAACAGATCAACCTTCTCAACTTAACAGACCAGGACCTTTTTATTGCGCATCACCTGGTCGATGGTCTGGACGAAGAAGGCATGCTTGAGCTGGACCTTCTGGAAATTCTGGAAAGTGCACCACCCCAATGGGGGCTCGAGCTTGACCAGATTGAAGCCGTGCTTCACCTGATCCAACACCTTGACCCACTGGGTATTGCTGCCGCAAATTTGCAGGAATGCCTGCTGATACAGCTAAAGGCCTTACCCGAATCAACGCCGATGAAAAACAACGCTATTGTTATTGTTAGCGAATATATAACCAACCTTGCTTCGAGGGATTTCACCCTACTGTCGAAAAAAGCCCATTTAACAGAAACTGAATTGCAGGCAGTCATCAAACTGATCCAGTCGCTGAACCCCAAACCTGGCGCAGATTACATGGCAAGAGATGTACAATATGTCATTCCGGATGTAATGGTCCGTAAAATAAACGGTCGCTGGACCGTTGAACTCAATCCGACGATAAACCCAAGGATCCGCCTTAATCCTGAGTATTCAGCTCTGATTAAAAGAAGCGACAACAGCCCGGATCAACATTATTTAAAGGACCAGATGCAAGAAGCTAAATGGTTCATCAAAAGCCTGCAGCAACGTAACGATACCTTGCTCCGAGTGGCCACTAAAATTGTCGAGGTACAAAGGGGGTTTCTGGAACAGGGAGAAGAAGCCATGAAACCTCTGGTTTTAAATGATATTGCAGAAGAAGTAGGACTCCATGAATCCACCATTTCTCGAGTAACAACCCAAAAATATATGGACACCCCACTCGGGGTCTTCGAGCTTAAGTATTTTTTTTCATCTCACGTCAGCACGAACACTGGCGGGGAAGTCTCTTCAACTGCAATCAGAGCACTAATTAAGCGTCTGATCGCCGACGAGAGCGGCAGAAAACCACTTTCAGACAGCAAGATTGCAAACCTGCTGTCACAGAAAAATATAAAAGTGGCTCGCCGTACCATTGCCAAATATCGCGAGTCTTTAATGATTCCACCGTCGAACGAACGCAAACAATTAGTTTGATTACAATCTGTACCAATTCGATAACTTAGCCAGTATCTGGAACTAACTACTTATTCTGGAGTCAAACTATTTGACGGCCCGAAACGTCAG
>JAPKEK010000229.1 GCA_028822125.1 Pseudomonadales bacterium
AGCAACAGTATAGCCCTCCACAACCGTGCGGTGTTTGTATTTTCTGGTACCATCAGCCTAAATTTGACATCAAAAGGAGTGTAGTCAATGGCGCTAACAGCAGGAAGTGCTGTTCGGGGAATTACACAGTTCGGTCAGGAAGAGTGGGACGCGCGCGTGGAACTTGCAGCCTGTTACCGGATCTTTGACTATCTCGGTTGGACCGAACTGATCTACAACCACATCACACTCAGGGTGCCGGGACCCGAGAAGCATTTTCTAATCAACCCCTTCGGACTGCACTACAGCGAGGTCACCGCGTCGAATCTGGTCAAGATAGATCTTGACGGAAATCCAGTCGGCAACAGCGATTACCCTGTAAATCTTGCCGGTTATATTATTCACAGCGCCATCCACCGACACCGTGACGATGCACACTGCATTATGCATACCCATACCACAGCAGGTATGGCCATCGCGTGCCTTGAGGGAGGATTGGCAAAAGATAACTTTTACGGTGCATTTCTGTCGGATGTCGCCTACCATGACTTCCAAGGCGTTACGGTTGACCCTGCAGAGCAAGACGACCTTGTGAGCAGTCTCGGGCAGTCCAATGCCTTAATTCTTCGTAGTCATGGCCTGCTGTCCTGTGGACCTAATATCGCCAAGGCCTTTAGCTCATTATGGACGCTTGAGAGAGCCTGCCAGGTTCAGCTCGCTGCTCACTCAATGAACAAAGCCGTCTTACCTCTACCCGAGAAAGCATTCCACAGGACCACTGATCTTGGCAGTCAAAGAGATTATCGACCTGAACAAATGGTTTTGGACTGGTTACGACGCGAAATTGATAAGCACGACCCCAGTTATGCGACCTGACCTGAACGCGGCTCACTGAATCAACGTCGGTAACATCATATGGCCATGTACTGGCGGGAAATCTCGGTGCCCTGGGGTGAGTCAGACCCTTTTGGTCTGGTTTACTATCCTAGAATTGTTGCTTGGTTCAATGATACCGAGCATGAATTGTTTAGAACCATTGGATACCCAATTGATCAGATGATTCTCAAAGATCGCACCACGTTCGTCATGGGAGAGATTCATTTTCGCTTCATCGGACCCGCAGCCTATGGCGATCGCGTAATGACCAAAGTCAGCCTCGAAAAAATCGCCGAACGTACGCTGCACTGGAACTGCATTGCAACAAACGTAGAGACTGGCGACTTAATTTGTGAAGGTAGAGCTGTGCGTGTGTATGCCCGAATTAAAGAAGACGGTAATCTGGAATCCCACCCTATACCTGATTTCATGCGGACTGTGCTCAATGAGATTGGAGAGGTCAAGCAGTTGGGAGACGGACTGATCGACGAAGCGACTCGGTAGAATCGGTAATAACTCGCTGCCCTAACTCAAAGACCAGCTGGAACAGAGCCTCTTGATGGCTCATCAAACACAAAGCCCAAGTCCTTCAGTATCTGGTAAGCACTGCCGGATCGGAATTTTGGTTAATCCACGCGCTGCACGTGATGTACGGCGCCTAGTAACTGGCGCATCTTCAGTCCCGACTTCCGAACGCATTGCTATCTGCCATCGAATTGTTCGAGGTCTAGCAGCGCTTGATATCGGACAGATTCTAATGATGCCCGATCGAGATAATATCGCCAACAAATTGTTGTTGGCGGTTGAGCGAGACACCTCACTGACCGCCGGGAAACTCCCCGAAATCACATTTCTTGATATGCCGGTCGCAGGTCTAGCTCAGGATACCCTCAACGCTGTCCAACTGATGGTAGATGCAAATGTCAGGGCTATCGTGGTCCTCGGTGGTGACGGGACCCACCGACTGGTTGCACATGTGTGTGGACAGATTCCACTGATTTGCATCTCGACTGGTACAAATAACGCGTTTCCTGGAACACCAGAAGCCACGGTTGCAGGTCTTGCTGCAGGCGCTGTAGGGCGGAATTTAGTTGAACTCGAAACAGTCTGTCACTCGAGTAAACGACTATGTGTTCGAGTCAATGGTCAAGAAACAATACCTGCCCTCGTGGATGTATGCATCACCACAGAATTGCAAAGAGGCACCCGCGCACTCTGGCGGCCCGAACGGCTTCGCCAGCTATTCCTAACCTTCGCTGAACCCGGGCAGGTCGGCCTGTCTTCGATCGGCAGCCTTCTGTTTCCCACGAGCCGTGACGATGATTACGGACTCGCAATCAATATCGATCCCACTGCAAAACAATATCGGAAATTGATGGCACCCATTGCTCCGGGACTCTTTGAGTCAGTGGCAATCAAGGGCCATCGTCGAATCTCGATAAATCAACGGTCTGTGCTGACTACGTCGGCGGGCACATTGGCTTATGATGGAGAACGGGAGGTGAATCTGTTTAACGGGGACCAAGTAGAAGTCACGCTAGATCGCCAAGGGCCACGCACAGTAGATGTTGCAAAAACTGTCCAAGCCATCGCCCATGCCGAAATTTTGATTGACAACAATACACTACAATCCGATTGCTGATACGCGGCAGGTATTTCAACAATCACTAACGCCAATTTGGTACACCCAGTAGGAACACACAAAAGATGACCAATACCACAACAATTTTTTCTGCACAGAAGATCCTAACCATGAATTCCTATCAACCAGTCGCAACGCATGTCGCTGTTCGCGATGGTCGGGTACTGGGTGTCGGGTCACTGAGTGAACTGACCTGTTGGGGTGAATACACCCTGGATGAACAATTTTCCGACAAAGTACTTTTACCGGGGTTCGTCGAAGCTCATAGCCACGCCATGAATCCTTGGGAAAACACGTATGTCGGCTTCTTTGATCGAACCGATCCCTATGGTCGAGTCTGGCAGGGTATTAAAACCCTCGAGAAAGTGATTGAACGCCTTGCCGAAATAGAGCAGGTGCTGGATGACCCCAATGCGACCCTAGTCGCCTGGGGGTTCGATCCAATTTACTTTAGGGATGGCGCCCGAATGACGCTAGAACATCTCGATAAGGTTTCACACAATCGGAGAATCCTAGTTCAGCACTCCAATGGACACCTTCTCAACGCCAGCAGAAAAGTGCTTGAACTTGCCGGTATAGATTCGACAACTGACGTCGAAGGCGTCATCAAAGATGACCGTGGAAACCCGACCGGCGAACTCGGTGAAATGGCAGCACAATATATGGCCTATAAGGTGACCGATGTACGTCGCTTTGATGGAATCAACAGCAAGGATCTCTGGACCTTTGCAAATACCGCAACCAATGTCGGTGTGACGACGGCAACCGACCTGCATGCCCGGGTTCAAGATCAGAACATCCAATCCTATGTAGAGGTTACACAAAATACTGATTACCCATTGCGATTAGTGCCAGCCGCGGCTGCATTAACAATGTCTATCCAAGATGGGCCCGCCCATGTTTCTAAACTAAAGCAGCACAATAACGACAAGCTTTACCTTGGCTTATGCAAGATCATGACAGACGGTTCTATTCAAGGATTTACGGGACGCCTGAAGTGGCCAGGGTATATCAACGGTAAGCCAAATGGCATCTGGAACTTGCCACCGCAAACACTCACCGACATGGTTGAGGCTTACCACGCCGCCGGTCTCCAGATGCACATGCACACCAATGGCGACGAAGCATCAGAACTGATGATCAACGCAATCGAAGCAGCACTGCACAAAAATCCGCGACCTGATCACCGTCACACACTCACACATTGCCAGATGGCCGACGAAGCACAGTTCCGGCGCATGGCTCAATTAGGTATTTGTTCAAATCTGTTTGCCAACCATATCTACTATTGGGGAGACCAACACTACAGTCTGACGATGGGACCGGACCGGGCTACCCGTATGGATGCTTGCGGCACAGCAAAACGACTCGGTGTGCCTTATACAATCCATTCTGACGCACCCGTGACACCTCTAGATCCGCTGTTTACTGCCTGGTGTGCGGTTAATCGACAGACAGCAAGCGGCCGAGTTCTTGGGCCAAGCGAGCGCATCGAGGTGCCTGATGCGTTGCATGCGATCACGCTCGGCGCTGCTTTTACCTTACACCTTGATCATCTCGTCGGTAGCATCGAGTCAGGAAAATTTGCAGATTTTGCGGTACTTCAAAATGACCCCACCGACGTACCTGCCGAAACGCTGAGAGACATCGCTGTTTGGGGAACTGTGGTCGACGGCATCCCAAGACCTGCTTCCCAACAGAGCAACTAACAGCCAAATGAACGACATCCAATCGTCAACTTTACCGTTCACGGTACTGAGCGGATTCCTCGGGTCGGGTAAAACCACACTACTAAATCGTCTGCTTAACATGACTAAGGAGATACGCTACGCCGTATTGGTTAATGATTTCGGCGAACTGAGCATCGACGAGCACCTCATAACAGCGCACGATGGAGAAACTATCGCACTTGCCAATGGGTGTATGTGCTGCAGTATGGCCGACGGTTTCATCGGTGCATTGACTACAGTCATGGATCGAGCGGATCAGTTTGACCACATGGTTGTGGAAGCAAGCGGTGTATCAAACCCAAGGCGAATTATGGATATCGCGAAACTGGATCCAGGGCTATCACCCAACGGAACTATCGTATTGGTAGATGCGCCGCAATTTCTCAATCAATTAACAGATTCAATGATTAAAGACGCGATACTCACTCAGATCGAAGAAGCAGATATCCTGATGATCAACAAAGCAAACCTTACCAATCAAACAACCGTGGAGGCCGTCAGGGAAACTCTCGACGAGCAACGATCGGATTGTGCACTACTCATCAATGATCGGGATGATTTTGATCCCCGCCCATTGTTTGACAGCACACATATGGCATTCTCAAGCACTGAGAAACATATGGCATTGTTTGATGCCAACACCACATCAGACCACGGTCATGACAACATACATGATCAGTTTCACAGCTGTGTCCTTCGACATAGGAAGCCGTTAGATCGGAATACATTTGAAAGGTGGGCAACAGCTTTACCTCTTTCCGTAATCCGCGGTAAGGGAGTCATATCTTTTACCGAATCACCCAATCAACAGTGGATTTGGCAGAAAGTGGGGCGAACCTACTGCTTAGAATCCAACTCGGGAACCCCAGAACAATCTTCCACAGTAGTATTAATTAGCACTGAAGGAATGCCTACCGACATTGACTCTAAACTCTACGGCCCTTTCTCGACTCAATAAGCACATCCGTAGCAACCTTCCAGCTAGAACCAAACGCTGATTTACTTCTTAGACGAGGTGGCAAGCAACATGGTGCGCTGGATTAAGCGC
>JAPKEK010000230.1 GCA_028822125.1 Pseudomonadales bacterium
CCGTTATCGCCTCCATCATTGAAAGATCAACTCGCTGAGCCTGTCCACTGTTATCACGATGAGCCAGGGCAGCCATGACCGTAGCAATCAGGAAATATCCAGCAATAGGATCAGGATAAAGCCCGCCCGTATTCATACCAGTATCACCTTCATAGCCGTGCAGCGAAGATAAACCCGCCATCGGTTCTGTGGTGGCACCATTAGCAGGATAATCACTATAAGGCCCCGTCTCGCCGTAACCGGATATCGAAGCCCAGATCATGCCTGGCCGGAGCGCATGAAGTTTTTCTAGCGTTATACCCCAGGAAGGCATGACAGTAGGCCGGAAATTATCCAATAGAATATCGAAACGTGGCAACAGTTCCCAGAGGATCTCACGTCCTCGGGGCTGACTGAGATCCAGGATGATTTCCCTTTTATTGAGGTTAACCGAATTGTATAGCCCCTGGGTGTTGAGCGGATGCTGGACACGCCCGGCATCCCTGAGCCCTGCTGGCACTTCATTGCTGACCCTGCGCCATACATCGGGTCTGTGCAGAGCCGCAACCTGGACCACATCTGCACCGAGCAGCGCCAGCAGCTCGGCCGCAAAGGTACCAGACCACGCCTGGCCAAAGCTAAGTACCCGCAATCCAGCCAGAGGGCCCTTAGCGAGTGTCTCCTGGCACCGGTCACGTGATGGTGGGCGTTTGCCCGGATTGTCCTGATGTTGCCAGTGAAATGCACGCCCCCCGCTATGCAGTTGCGGCGCGGGCTGATGCAGGCGCCAAGGTGAAGGGCTTAATTTCGCGGGTGCCCCGGCAGCACGGACGCTTCGATTATCAATGAGCGTGTCAACCAGGAACCTCCTGGCGCTATTTTGTTCATTCGTGACGATATCTTCTATATTCTGCAGCACGCCAATCACACAGCGAAGCCGGGCAAGCTGGTGGAAAACAGGCCAGCGCTTTAATTTTGACAGGGACCGCGCCATACCTATTGAGACCGCCCTTAAATCCCGGGAATGACGACCCAGGTCTTCAACAAGGTCATCGCGATGGGCAAACTCAGGCAGACCCACAACCTGCATGGCTTCAGCCCAGGAACGAAAATCAGCAATACCGAAATTCATCTGCCCATCGCTGAGATTCCACAACGGACCTGCCGCGCCCCGTGGACGCCCCCCGGTTGGACCATTGGAGAAACCTCGATTAGCATAGATTGCAGCAATACCCCAAGGATGAACCGTCAGGGCAAATGCTTCTACTTCGCTGACATCAACCCGCTCAGCCACCTCACCATGATCCCGGCGGCGCAATGCCGCGGCGGCGGCTGTAAAGCCAGCGACACCGGCAACATAACCTGATTGGTTTCTCGGCATCTGCAGTGGCGGTTCATCTTTATACCGGTTAATAAATGACCACCCAGTACGCGCGCTGATGGTCAGGTTGTTACCTGGCCGGCCTGACAATGGATTAGCCAGACCATGCGGCGTAATGGACAGATGCACCGCCGTGCCGGGCAGACAGTCGATAACCCTCTGAAGCGGCGCCAACGGATCGAGTGTGGTAACCAGCACATCTGCCACGGCCACAAGCTCCGTCAACTGCTCAGTATTCGAAAAGACCCGGGAGTATTTATTCCAGTTCAGGTAAGCATGCTGTACGCTTCTTTCAGGACCCGGCTGGTCGTCAAGAAACGGCGGTTCGCGGCGCAACCCATGCCCCTGGGGAGGCTCTGCTAGTACCACCTCGGCGCCAAAGTCAGCGAACAACCGAGCAGCAAACGCACCCGACAGGTTATCCGATAGATCGACCACTTTTAACCCTTCAAATGGCATTGTCATTGATCTTTCCTGTGAAGCCTTAACGCTCTCGCCAATCCCTGGCCAACTCGATAGCCAGCACCCTGGTCAATCCAGCATGGCGATCACGTAAACCAGATTTACACTATCCAGCTTCGAATTACAAAGGAACTCCGAACAGGTCTGGTCGTCTGGAAATACCTCACAAACAACCCTGGGGACTTATTATTGGTCATTAAGTCTCCAGCATTCAACTGATCAGTCCGGACTGGATTTATCAGATTCAATAAACTCACCGGCAAGGAACATACAGAGGAATTCCGGAATACAGCAGGCATCAGGGTTGGACTATAGCAGCAGGAAATGCTGCCAGCCCAGATTTACTGCCTGCATCCAACGTTCGAAAACCCTGCTCTAGCAGACCCAGGGTATTAGACTAACGAAGGATGCTGCGTATGAAATTCTGAAGCCTGTTCAAAAGCATAGCCTGCCCGTAATAACACGTCCTCCTTGAGCGGCGCGGAGACTAATTGCAGGCTTAAAGGAATCTGCTCAGGGGAGAAACCACATGGCAGGGACAAAGTAGGATAACCATTATAATCCCAGATGGTGACAAATCGTGAGCTACGCGCAAACCAGCTAAATGGTACACCAGCCAGGGTTCCCTTCTCCAGGTCCACACCACCATAGGCATCATCGGGATTGTAGCGAAAGGATTCACTGGCCAGCGTAGGACAGGCAAGCATATCAATATCATGAAAGACAGGCGCCATCCGCCCCACAGCACGCCTTCGGGTAAAAATAGCCTTAGCCAAATCCACTGAACTGGCCGCACGACCTTCACTCAAGAAACCATGGAAGTAAGTGCCATAGGCATCAGCCTGTGAAGGGAAGGTTGCCTCATGAACTGCGGCTGCTTCCGATGCGGCGATGACCCCCCATGCTCCTTGATCCTCTTCTTCAAACTGCGGGACCTTGATTTCAATGATGTCTGCGCCCATGGCCGCCAATTGAGAAACCGCCTCGGTTACTGCTTCTGCTACATGAGCTTCAACGTCCCGGGTGGCAAAGGCCTCATCCCAGCCAATGCGCAGGCCCTTCACCCCTTTCTCCATCTCACTTTCATAATCTGGCACCTTAACTGCCAGCGATGTCGGATCTGCCATATCATGACCGGCAATAACCCTGAGCACCCTCGCGGCATCGCGAACACTACGCGTCATGGGTCCAACATGATCCAGCGTGGGACCCAGATCGAGCACGCCGTGCCGGCTGACCCGGCCCCAGGTTGGTTTTAAGCCGACAATGCCATTGACCGCTGACGGAAACCGGATGGAACCACCCGTATCAGTGCCCAGAGAGGCAAAGCAAAGCCCAGCTGCGGTTGCTACACCCGAGCCGCCGGATGATACACCTGGCCAGCGATCCAGGTCTCCCCAGGGGTTTCGCGGCACATTAAAATCTCGGTGATAGCCCACCATAGCGCCTTCTGTTGTCGCCAACTTACCTAACAATATGGCACCGCTTGCCTCAAGTCTGGCGACGACGGTCGCATCAAAGTCAGCAATGGCGTTTTTTCGAAAACTGTGACCGGCAGTGGTGACCCAGCCCGTCTTATGGCACAGATCCTTAACAGCAATGGGTACACCGTGGAGTGGACCCAGGACATTACCCTGATCTCTGGATCTATCAGATTGCGCCGCAGCCGCCAGCGCCTGCTCGTTCATCACCGAGATATAGGCATGAAGACGAGGTTCAAGATGATCGATTCGCGCCAGCAGTGCTTCAGTGACATCAACTGAATTGAGATCACCCTGGGCGATCTGCGCTGCGACCGCTGATAAGGTTTTGTAATGAAGTGGTTGATCGGTCATGAGTGATATTCCTGTTAGCGACGTGTTATCTGCTTCAACCGCAGCTTCATTGGCCGGTGAACAACCCAGCAGGGGCGAGCCTACAGCCAACGCGGTTACACTTCCCGATAATATCCTGAGTAGGTCACGTCTTGTCGTATTCAACGTTGCATTCTGATGTTGATTGAACTGCAAACATAACACAATTCACAAATAGGCCCTGAACCAATTAAACCCAGACCCTGCCAGCAGGGTTACTGACGACAGGGTAGGCCGGACCCGAGCGGGTTTTATCATGAGGCCGATAGATCAATAGATTCAAGCGATCGCCCTGACCTTGGGGCGGTAAGCACTTAACATTTAACCGACAAATTGTTATAACCCTAGGGTCTCAATAGCTAAATGGGGCACCCTGTTCTGAGAACTATCGTGAGCTAGCTATGGCAATGCAAGTCCTGGGGATGATTGGAGTCGCACCATCAGACGGAACATCTGTTCACGTCATCGGTGGTGGTATCGACGCTGAATATCTGGCTGCCTTTGCTCAGGCCCATGAAACATCCGAATTTGACGCAGCCCTGATAGGCTACAGCTCAGCATCAGCGGAAGGCTTCCAGATTGCCAGTTACTGCGTGGCCCACACCAGCCGAATCAAATTCCTGGTAGCGCACCGACCTGGCTTTATTGCGCCCACGCTGGCCGCCCGGAAAATAGCTACCTTCGACAATCTCAGCAAGGGCCGGTTACTGGTACATATCATCACCGGTGGTTCTGATTTCGATCAAAGAAGGGATGGCGACTTTCTGGATCATGATCAGCGTTATGCGAGAACCGACGAATATATTGAAGTTATGAAGAAGGTCTGGCTCAGCCGCCAACCTTTCGATCATGACGGTAGCCACTACAAGGTTGAAAAGGCAAATTCGGAGGTACACTCGTATCAGACACCGCATGTGCCAATCTATTTCGGCGGCATATCAGATCCAGCCATCTCCGTAGGCGCAAAACATGCCGATGTGTATGCCCTGTTTGGAGAATCCAGAGCCAACATAGTGCAGATTATCCAGCGCATTAACGAGCAGGCAGCAGCGTACCAGCGGCAACCAAAGTACCAGCTATCTTTCCGCCCCATCATCGCATCGACCGAATCAGCAGCCTGGCAGAAAGCCGAATCAATCCTGTCTGCAGTGACCCCCGTGAAAGCGCGGGCGGCAGCACCAGAGGCTGAAACCGCCAAACGACTTCTACGCCTTTCAGCGCAGGGAAACATCCACGATGAGCGGCTGTGGACGCCCATTGCTGCCGCAGCGGCTGGTTCAGGCAATACTACTGCCCTGGTGGGTACCCCGAAACAGGTTGCAGATGCAATTGCAGCCTATTATCAGCTTGGTGTTGATGGCGTGCTCATCCGCGGCTTTGATCCCTACAACGACGCCATTGAATACGGTCAGGAGCTCATTCCAAGAATCAAGGAAGCAACCGCCTGAGGGTTGCCTATCCGGTTCTGGATATTCCTTCAGCTCAACAGCTTTAAAAACCAGCCACTAGGCAAAGGCGCCGCTTTCCTTCAACTGCCTGATCTGGTTTAAACTATAGCCCAATCGACGGCCTATCTCCGTGTTGTGTTGT
>JAPKEK010000231.1 GCA_028822125.1 Pseudomonadales bacterium
TATAGCAACGGTGACCCTACGGCGACCGGAGAAGCTCAATGCGTTAAATGATGTTTTAAGGGAAGAATTACACGAAGCCTGTGTGGTAATTCAAAATAATGATGACATTCGAGCCGCCATATTTACCGGGTCTGGGCGGGGCTTTTGTTCCGGCGCAGATCTCACCCCAGCCTCGGTAGGCAAGCCAGGCCGGTTAAGTCAGAACGAGCGCCTGGATGATATTGGCTGGGTTGGTCGTCTTGCCACTGATATCTATAAGATCGGCATTCCGACTGTTGCTGCGGTGAATGGTGTCGCCGCTGGCGCCGGCATGAGCCTGGCCCTGGCGTGCGATCTGAGGGTTGGTTGTGAGACGTCACGCTTCAAGACGGTTTTTGCTGAACGCGGGTTGTCCCCGGACAGTGGTATGTCTTTTTTCCTGCCGCGTATTGTTGGCTACAGTCGAGCAGCAGATCTGGTTTTCACCAGCCGGGGTGTTGATGCTGACGAAGCCTATCGGCTGGCCTTATTGGATCGCCTGGTCAGCAGCGAACAATTGCTGAACTGCGCGCAGGATCTGGCGAAACAGATGGTTAGTCTGCCTCCCATGGCGATTCGCTCGGGTAAACGGGTTCTGCAGCTTAATCAGGACCTTGAATTTGAGCACGCCTTAAGAAATGAAATCTTTGGCTTGTCATTTGCGCGTAAGTCTCCCCAGGATCAGAAGGAGCAGCGAGCTTCTTTCCTGGAAAAACGCAAACCTAAATTCACGGGTGACTGAGCGGCTATCAGGAACAGGGAAGGGATATGCGCAAGCGCTTTATCTGATTTCACCCGTACTACTGGTTTCTATTATATTAAAGTAACTAATTATAAATAGATTTTAAGAAATTGATTTTAAATAATAAAATAATTAAATAGAATTGTTTGCATGGGCTAAATTTGCCTTATCGCAGCTGCAGGTCAGAATTTCGGGAAAGGCAATCAATACACAGGTGGTGAGTGATCAGGCTGCGATCTGGCGCATTTCTCGTATCAAGCTCAGGACCCTCTGCAACAGAATAGAACCAGCAAAATCCTGACGTCGTCTGGCGAACTTCCGAGCCCCGTGTCGATAGCGATGACTGGAAAGCATCTGGTCGAGCTTTACCATGCATAGCCTGGCATCATTTACAGGCGCGATTAAACCGGCATCAAGGGTCTGGACATTCTGAGCTACCAGGCGTTGTTCGGCATTTCTGGGTAACATGAGAATGGGCATGCCGTTGAGCAACAACTTACCACTCACGCCATGATTCGCATTGCACATGGCAAGGTCAGCTGTTGCGCCAACCGCATCCATATCAAGGGGGCATCCGTAAATCTCAAGATTTCACTTTCGCAGTGCTGCCTAAGGTCAGCTGGCAGGCCATCACCGTATACCAGAACAGGGTATTTCTTGTCGCGAAGCGCCTGCAGAAAGCTGCGTAGCACCGGAAAAGGTTTGGTATAGAAGAATAACCTTTGGCCCCGGAAATTCAGGCCACTGGGGTAGCCTGCCTGTGCCGGCGATTGGAAAATACCGCCGTAAACTGCATTTTCTCTGTTCGGATAATGATCCAGTTCTTTAAAGGTTCTGAAGATCTGCTGGTCAGTGAGCTGCATATCGGCAACCTGATCAATCACCGGGATAGCATTGTCTTTCAGTGCCTGATTGACCAGCTTGAGCAACATTTGTTCATTTTCTACAAGCTCGGCACCATTCTGAGCGAGTCCCAGCAGTGCCCTGAAGCCGGGAATTGGACTGTCCGAAGGCGGGGTGTGAAATCCAGTATCGATTCGCAGGGTCCGGCTGGGCCTGACCTGTCAGCGGATGCCTCAGCGTGGTATCCCTTTGAAGCCAGGATTGCAGTTGGACTGTAATCAAAGATGATCAGGTCCGGGCTGACCAGGGTAAACAGATTGATCCAGGCTCGAATTAGGAAGACAGCTCCTCGACTCGTTCGTAGCCTAATCCCTGAAGAATCTCCACATAGCTGAATCGATTCTTTCGGCTGGCTTTATGACTGACTGCCTGGGGTGGCTGTATCCAGGTTACCTGGGTAGATGCAAACAGCCGGCTTGCACTATCGAGTTCACGAGCAGCGAAATAGATTGATTGGCCCTGTTTTTCAAGGCCGCTTATCAGATTAATATAGGGGGCAATGTGGCCTCTGCCGCGGCCAATTTCCCAGGTAAATAGTATTTTTGCCATTGATGTCTCGTCTTGTGCCATGCTACCGCAGGCGAATTGAGGTCCCTTGTCAAAGGCTCTGAAGGCTGCTCCTGGATTTCGCTATGACCAATGAATCCATTATGTACTCATCTTTTATCTTTAGCACAGTCCAGGTCAGGTCTTCAAGACTGGGCACTGGCTTGAGTTTTAGGGTTCACAGGTATTTTTTTATCCCCTGGCAGGGCAACAGTTTATGTCAGGCTATCGACTATGTACTGGTAATACGCCGCTGGGTTCTGCAGGCGGTGGACCATAGGAGCATCGCGTCTGTTTTGCGGGTTGTTTATGACCAGGCATTCGCCCGATCGCTGGTCGTCCTCAATGATTTGCAGAACGGCATCGGCAACCTGATCAGCTGTTAACAAAATGGTATTTGCTAGCACCGGATCCAGCCATGCAGCCGGTGTGCTGCCATCACCGGTACGGTTAATGAAGGCTGTATCTACCATGCCCGGTAAGATTGCATTGACTCGAATGTTGTGGCTTTTTGCCAGCTGGGCAGAAGCCTGGGTGAGGTTTACGACTGCTGATTTTGTCGAGGAATAGACGGGGTCTGCAGACATAGGCCCCAGGGCAGCGGTAGAGGCCGTATTGATGATGACCCCGCCGGCATTCCTGTTAAGGACATCAATTGCCAGCCTGTTGCCGAACGTGATTCCCAGCAGATTAACTTTGATGACGGCCTCGATTCTGTCCAGTGGCGTTTCTGGCCAGATAGGTTCGCCACAGATAGTGCCCGCATTGTTGTGGACGATACTGATGCCGCCAAAACGCGTTTCTACCGCTTTGAAGAAGTCGCTTTGCTGTTTACTGCTGCTGACATCGATAATGTCTGTAAATGATTTTGCGCCGCGTTGCTGCACCCCTGCAGCGGTTTCAAGCAGACCTTCATCATCGATATCCGCCAGTCCGATGGCTTTTACATCGGCATTTGCCAGCGCGTAAGCGGTTGCCTGGCCAATTCCTGACGCAGCGCCGGTAATAATTGCGACCTTACCTTTGATATCCATGATTCATCCTTGAGCTTGGTAGGACTATCAAAACAAAATTACTCCGCAAATGGAACGTGTTATAAAGAGTTAAGGTAAGGCGAGGTTATACCGATGGCGAACTATGAGAATCTGTTTCAGCCCCTGAAAGTGGGTCAATGTGTCCTCAAAAACCGGATCGTCCGTTCTCCCCATGGCACCGGTTTGACGGGCGAGAATCTTATTGCTTACCACGAGGCAAGAGCGCGCGGGGGTGTCGCTATGTCAACGCTCCAGGCGACCGGCATTCACGCCAGTGCGCCGAGTGGGATTGAATTGTATTCAGATCGTTGCAGACCCTTTCTAAGTGAAATTGCTGACAGGATGAGGCCTTTCGATATGAAGTTGTTCATTCAGCTTTATCATCAGGGGGCAGCAGGCGGGGCAACTGCTGAAGCCTGGTCTGCCAGCGCCATCCCTAACCCTATGGGACGAGTGGTGCCGCTGGAGATGACCAAAACCCAGATCGAAGATGTTGTTGCTGGATTTGCCACGGCGGCGATGCGGGTTCGTGACTGTGGCTTAGATGGCGTGGATATCCATGCGTCTAGTGGTTATCTGATTCACGAGTTTCTTTCTCCCGCCCTGAACAGACGCAGTGATGAGTATGGTGGTGATCTGGCTGGCCGTATGCGATTTCTGCTTGAAGTCATTGCAGCGGTCAGGCAAGCGGTGGGCGATGATATTGTAGTTGGCGTCAGAATTCCTAACGAAGATTATGTGCCAGGGGGACTGGCTGCCGAGGATAATGCACTCGTTGCAGCCGCCATCGACCCCCTGGTGGATTATATTTCCCTACACATGGGGGCCTACTGGCGCTTTCATAAGCTCATCGCGCCAGCAGATGATCCTCTGGGTGTGGAAATGGCGGCGAACAACGTGATTACCCCGAATATCAGTAAACCAGCGATGGTGGTTGGCCGTATAATGGGCCTTGATCACGCCAGTGCGATTGTCGCCAGCGGAGAAGCGGCAATGGTATCCATGGTCCGAGCGCTGATTGCAGATCCTGATCTTGTGAAAAAGGCCCGTAACCAGCAGGAACACAAAATCCGTCCTTGTATCGGCTCTAATATGGGCTGTGTAGGGCAATTGATGAGCCAAGGTAGAATAAGCTGTGTGGTTAATCCTGCTGCAGCCAGGGAACAGGTGCTCAGCTTTGAGCCGAATGATCGTGTGCGGCTCAGTAAAAGGCTATTGGTGGTCGGTGGTGGCCCAGCAGGCCTGGAATTTGCTCGAACAGCTGCGCTTAGAGGCCATGAGGTTGCGTTACACGAGGCAATGAAGTCCCTAGGCGGTCAGGTTTTAATGGCAGCTTCAGCGCCAGGGCGAGCAGATATTGGCGGCATCGCGCAATGGTTAAGCTCTGAGATAGAAAGCCTCGGCGTTGATGTCCACTTAAACAGCTATGTGGATGAACAATTAATAGCAGAAATTGCCCCAGACGAGGTCGTATTGGCGACAGGCACGATGCCTAGAACCGATGGCATGCAGTTGGCAATGCCGGGTTCTTCAATCCAGGGATTTGACAAGTCTCATGTTTATTCATCCTGGGACCTGCTCGGGTTCGGAGAGATTACCCAGTTGCGGGGCCCTGCGGTTGTTTTCGACGATACAGGCTCTTTTGAAGCAATATCTGTGTGTGACGTTCTGCTGGCCAAAGGATTGCCGGTTACGCTGGTATCCAGACATAACGCTATTGGCGAGAGTCTGCCTTATCCACCCGTGACCGCAGGGGCAGCACGGGAGCGCCTTTATGGTGGTAACTTTGATTTTATAGGGGGGCATTACTTACAGCAGATTGATGACGATAAAGTTGACATCGGTGTTCTGTTTACTGATCGCCGTCGCAGTATTGCCGCACAAACCGTTGTTTTCGTAGGCTATAACGAGCCGAATCGATCATTATGGCAGTCGTTACAGGGTAATGGCCCAACTGCTCATATGGTCGGTGATGTGCGCGGTCGAAACAGTATTATGAGTGCCATTCACGCGGG
>JAPKEK010000232.1 GCA_028822125.1 Pseudomonadales bacterium
CCCTATCCTGGGGCTGGCTGGACTGTCCACAGCGACCAGTCATGCCAGAAGAGTCAGTGGTGTTAGCGGAGACTATGAGTTTTCAATTCTGGTTGGGAATAAATCTGACCTGCGAGAGGCAAACTTTGTTCGCCGGGAGTCAGAAGACCAGGTCTGGCTAACTGATGTGGTTCTGGATCCTGATAGCGAAGCCCAGATGTGGCTTGATGCAACGATTATCAATATCGAGGAAAGTCTTATTCTGGAGGTGGAATTTTTTAGCGCTCAGGGCGAAAGCACTTTGCGAGCATTTAAAGCCGAAGCAGCAGAGAACTGGCAGCTTGCGGGCGCTCATGAGGGATTACCCTTGAAATACTCAACCATTGTTAACGCCTTGGGGCGGGCCCTGACCAATGTGCGCCTGATCGATGTGGCTGTGCATGACCCGGCTCGATGGAAGGATAAGCGTGCTGTGACATTTGGATTGGCCGAGGCCCGAGTGGTTGCTGTTTCAGTAGCCGATATCCAGGAACAATACTGGCTTAGGGTAGAGGACAGTGATGGCTTGCCCGATCAGGCTAGATGGGATTACAGGGTCGAGCGTTATGTCTTTGACGAGTTCGCTAAAACGGCAGAAGACTTTCTTCAAGAACCCGATGAATTTGTACAGGATTGAGGTTTTAAGATGTATGAATTTCTTAACATAGATCGTAACGGCCCGGTTGTAACGGTGACCCTGAATCGACCTGAAGCGCTTAATGCTCTCAATAGGGAAATCATGAGTGAAATCGAAGTGGCTTCGAGATCATTTCTGCACGATGAAGCACTGGTCATTGTTTTTAAGGGAGCAGGCCGGCATTTCAGTGCAGGCGCAGATCTTAAACAGGTTGCCGAGCAGGATGTTCCCCTGGTCCAGCGGAGACGGGATGCTGCGCTTGGTTCGAGAATGCTCAAGGCTATTCAGGCGATACCACAGGTCACTATAGCAGCGATTCAGGGTGCAGCCCTGGGCGGCGGCGCCTGTATACCCACGGCCTGCGATTTTCGGATTGGTGCGGATGATTGCTATTGTGGTTATCCGGAAGTGAATCTGGGTATGAACCTGATGTGGCATGCCGTGCCTCTGTGTGTACAGCTAGTGGGTACTGCCAGGGCAAAACGAATGATAATGCTGGGCGAAAAAATCCCTGCGGATACTTTGTATAACTGGGGGTTTTTGGATGAACTGGTGACTAGGGAGGAATTACCGGCAGCCACGACTGCCATGGCAAAGCGTTATGCTGATCAGCCGCCAGTGGCAGTACAGATGATTAAGCAGAGCATCAATCAGTATTGCAGTGCGTTAGATAGTGCGGTTATGCATATGGATGCAGATCAGAATTTGTTGACTGCCGGGACCGAAGATCGGCGCGAGGGTGTTAACGCTTTCTTTGAGGGTCGAAAGGCCCGTTATACTGGTAATTAAGCCAACAGGCCTGCAGGGGTCAGTCGCCAGTGTCGAGAATAGCGAGTTCCTGACCTTCCTGGATCTGGTCTCCTTCGTTAACCAGTATCTCTTTTATGATACCTTTTTCGGGGGATTCGACCGGAATTTCCATCTTCATGGATTCCAGTATCAGGATCACATCTTCTTCTTCTGTTGCGGTACCTGCTGCAGCTTCAATTTTCCAAACGTTACCGGTAATTTCTGATTCTATTGTTACAAGGGCCATTGGTAATACTCTTATTGGTCAAACATGATAACGTGTCGGGCTTCCTGGCCGGTTTTGAGTGCTTCAAGGGCGAGGTTTATGTCTGCCAGTTTGATGTGTTTAGATATCATCTCATCAAGATGCAGCTTGCCGGCAAGATAAAAATCAACGAATCTTGGCATGTCGACACGGAATCGGTTCGAGCCCATATTTGAGCCCTGGATTTTTTTCTCTGCCAGGAAATCAACGCCGTGAAGCTCGACCATGGTGCCCACCGGAATCATGCCGATGACGGTTGCAGTACCGCCACTGCAAAGCATTTGAAATGCTTGTTCGGCGGTTGATTTCAGGCCAATGGCTTCAAAGGTATAATCACAACCACCCTGGGTCATCTCTATGACCTCGCCAACCGCGTTGCCTGAACTCGCATTGATTGTGTGGGTTGCACCTACAGCTTTGGCTAACTCCAGTTTGGAATCGATCATATCAACCGCAATAATCTGTCCCGCACCAGCGATTGCTGCGCCATTAATGGCCGCTAGACCGACCCCGCCGCAACCGATGACAGCGACTGTCGAGCCGGGTTCGACCGCAGCCGTATGAAATACTGCGCCGACCCCCGTGGTGGTGGAACAGCCGATGAGTGCAGCGCGATCCATGGGCATGTCTTCCCTGACCTTAACAAGTGCATGTTCATGAATCAGCATCAGCTCAGCAAAAGAAGATAGGTTAAGAAACTGATGCACTGTTTCTCCCTGTATGCTCAGTCTGCTTTGTTCGCTGGCTGCTCTGGATACTTCAGGGCTAGCACATAGAGACAAATGGCCGGTCAGACATTTATTGCAATGGCCACAGAAGGCAGAGAGGCAGGTAATGACGTGGTCACCTTTCTTAACATAGGTTACATCACTGCCGACTTGTTCAACAATGCCGGCGCTTTCGTGGCCCAATATGGTGGGCATCGGGTAGGGATATGACCCATCTAGAAAGTGCAGATCGCTGTGGCATACACCCGCTGCCACAGGTCTGACGAGAACTTCTCGAGGACCTGGCTTGGAAACCTGTACTTCTTCTATTTCCAGGGGTTTGTTTGCTTCTCTTAAAACGGCTGCTTTCATTGTCTTTGTCTCCGACAGGGTATAATTCAGGTTTGATAGTGTGCAAAACTACCACGTTTCGCCAATGATTTACTATGCTCGATGAAAAACAACTAAGAGACGAAATCGAATATTCTGCGGTCATAGCACTCGGAAGTAATCTGCATGACCCCAGGGCACAGATTAACAAAGCAATTGGGCTGCTCAGGTCCGAATACCCTGCTTGTTTTTGTGCATCATCGGTTTACCGCACAGCACCGGTAAAAATGCGAGACGCTTCTCAGGATTTTGCCAATGCGGTGGTTACATTTAAGACGACCCGCAGCCCACAGCAGCTGTTGACCCAGTTGCGAGTCATGGAGCGAGATGCGGGGCGCCCCTGGCAGCATGGGCCTAATGAAGCCAGAATTCTGGATCTTGATATTATTGCCTATGGTGATCTGATGGTGAATCAGGAAGATCTTTCGATTCCACATCCCAGGGCACATCAGCGGCAATTTGTCATGGTACCATTGCTGGAAATCTGTCCGGATTTCAGATTCTCTGGCATGGACCAGTCTTTGCAGACATTAGTGAATCAAGCGCCAGCATTGCGGCTCGAAAAATGGCGCTAGAGAATATTCGAAGTATGATTTTCCCAGTAAGGCGCTTTTAATTCTGCTTTGTACAGTTTGCCGTTGGGGTGTCTGGGTAGGTCAGTCATGAAACTGATTGATTTAGGGCATTTAAGGTGGGACAGATTCTCTCTGCAGTAAGCGATCAGTTCTTGTTCCAGTGTACAGGGCTGGTAATTTTGGTGTGCAGGTTGGACCACTGCTTTGACTTCTTCGCCGTATTCGGTATTAGGAATGCCGAATACGGCTGCATCCATGACTTGAGCATGTCTCAGGAGAACGTCTTCAATTTCCTGGGGATAGATATTGACGCCGCCGGAAATAATCATGAAAGATTTTCTATCTTTCAGATAGAGGTAGCCGTCATTATCCACATAACCCATATCGCCAAGGGTAGACCAGCCATACCGGGTTTTTGCTTTAGTTGTTTTCTCCGGGTCCTTGAAATAGTTGAAATCGGTGCCATTGGCGAAATAGACAACACCAACCTGCCCCGTAGGAACGATCGAACCCTCATCATCAAGGATACGTAACTCCCCATGGATGGGTTTGCCGACACTACCTTTATGAGCGAGCCATTCTGCAGAGTTGATCGCGGTTGAACCGTTGGCTTCGGTGCCTGAATAATATTCGTACAGGATCGGTCCCCACCAGTTAATCATTTTTTCCTTGATGTCGATGGGGCAGGGTGCGGCAGCATGGATAGCAAAGCGTAAACTGCTGATTTCAAATGAATTTCGAATAGCTTCCGGAAGCGCTAGCAGGCGCACAAACATCGTCGGTACCCATTGGCTGTGGGTAATTTTTTCTTCCTGGATGAGGCGTAAGGCATCCTCTGCCGAGAATTTTTCCATGATGATTGTGGTGCCACCCAGCCTTGATACCATCAGGTTGTATCGTAGCGGTGCGGAATGATATAGGGGTGCTGTTGACAGGTAGCGGACAGTATCATCGACCTGGTGGAGTTGGATTCTCTTTTCAGTGAGTTCTGTGACAGTACCCGGTGGGTTCATGGGAAGGTCGAAACGGACGCCTTTGGGCTTTCCGGTGGTGCCCGAGGAGTAAACCATTTCTGAGCCTTCAACTGCGTCTGCGACAGGATTGGTGGATAAACCCTTTATTTCTGTTTGCCAGTGGGCGTATCGACCCGGGTCCAGAGTGATTACTTTAAGCTGATCCGGCAGTTCTAACTGTATCCTGTCCAGAATAGTTTGTTTGGTTATCAGCAGTTTGGCATCTGAGTTGTCCAGGATGTAGTTGATCTCTCGGTTCTGAAACAGCGTGCTGATGGGCGTGTAGTACAGGCCTGAGCGCTGGGCTGCCCAGCAGATGGTCATGTAGTGAAGGTCATTGTCGAGCAGGATGGCGATGCCGTCGCAGACATGCAGCTGCCACTTTCTAAATAGGTGTGCTGTCTGATTCGATAGTTGATCCAATTGTCGATACGTTACGGATTCGCCTGTGCCGGCAAGTTTAAAAGCTATTTTCTGAGGTCGCAGTTTATGGTGAATTCCGGGGTGCAGGGGACAGTACCTCTTTCAGCGACTAATCCTTACCGCCCTTTGGGGTGAAGGCAGACATTGGGAAGGGTGATACATTGCCTTTGGCTTCGGTAATTTTACCGACGCCTTCTTTGGTTACTTCATCAATGCGCACTACTGAATGTAGGGGTAGATAGCTGCGCGTCACGCCTTCGAATTCTGCTTTGAGTTTTTCTTCGCTTGGGTCAACCAGTAATTGTGTTCTTTCGCCGAAAATCAGTTCTTCGATTTCAATGAAACCATACAGATCTGACTGGTAAATCTGGCGGGCATAAACTTCAAAAATCTGCCCCTGATTAAAGAAAATCACTTTGTATGTTGGAGATTTT
>JAPKEK010000233.1 GCA_028822125.1 Pseudomonadales bacterium
ACGTTAAGCTCTCGCTGGTTGACACCTTTCACCGGTATCACACAACTACCATCGATAACTTCAAGATCAAACCACCACTTTTTCACCGGGTTGCGGCGACCATTACCCATATAATCATCCAGCCAGACTGCCACGGGTACCAGCAAGGGCTTTAGGAGAGGCAGGTGGATTCCGCACCAACTCGCCAGACGCTGCGATATCGGGCCATCGCTGGTAACCACCTTATTCAAGGGACAGGTTTTCATACATCGCCCACAGGCCGAACCTCTGGCATTAGTCAGCCGATAACGTGCACAGCGCTCAACATCCGGCTTCCATATCTCATAGCCATTAAACATGACTTTGTCACCCCAGGAAATGGCATCACAGGGGCATTCCCGGGCACATTTCAAGCAGCTGTTGCAGAAACTCTGGAGGCCAAAATCGATGGGCTTGTCGGCTTCCAATGGCATATCAGTGGTAACAACCACGGTTTTCAAGCGAGGCCCGACAAAAGGGTTAAGCGCCAATTCGCCGATTCGCGACAGCTCCCCCAAACCCGCTAGCAGCATCAGAGGTAATTGCAGGACCTCGCTATCGACATTGGTCTGGGAACGTGAGGCGAACCCCAGCTGACGCAATAGCTCTGCCATCACGCCAGCAATCTCAGCACCACGCAGATACGCGCGCATGGACTGTGAACCGGAGATCCAGTCGTCACCGGAGGCGCCTTCCATGGTGTCAAATTCCTGGTCAATGAGCATGACCACGGCATACCTGTGATTGGTACTTATTGGCGTACCATCAGCACCGTGCGAGTACCAGGCATAGCGCGGTATCTCACAGATACCCGTCATATTGGCACCGAGCAAATAGGATAGCGATTTGAGTGCCCGAGAATTAGCAGCAGGATCAGCATAAAGCGTGGTATCGGCCTGCTTATTTTCCATTCCGGATTGCTTACCAACCATGGATCGCATGGACGGCATCATACCCGCTGTATGAGGCTGCTTGAAGGAAAAGCGATGCCGCTCCCGCTGACTCTTTTCGCCAAGATCACCGCGCAGTGCCCTATCAAAGAAAGTCGCTCGCTTTGACACCTGGGGTACCTCGTCATCCAGGATCAGGGTTGTTGGCCTATCAACCCGTTTCACCGTTTCCATTGGATAGTCGCCAAGATGAGTCGCCCGACTATTACGACGTTGGCGTTCCCGGCCTGAGGTGGCACCCCCCTGGCCGAACCAATAGGCCAACCCCTTCGCTCTCAGGGCACTTGATGCCAGTGGGCGATCCGTTTCCAGCTCATAGTCAGTGGTAACCACAGCAATAGAGAAATCTCGATCAAAGTAAGGGTTGATCAGACCCTGATCACGACGAACGGCCAGACCTGCCAGAACTGCCAGGCGATCCATATCGACTGAACCCGCGCCCATAACATGCGCTGATGCCATAAAACCGAGCTGCTTTATATGGCCGGCCAGACAAACCGCAATTCCACCAATTCGGCTGTCGGCAGCTTCCTGTAGCGCCGGTCCGATCCATTCTCGGGCCGGGTTAGCTGCTTCGGGCAAACGCCCCCGCTCCAGTACCAGGACAACGGCAAATGAGTGACCCAATGGCGTCGCCCCCTCTGCCCAAGCATTTTCGGGCATTCGGCATATACCGATCTGTGACGCATTCATGAAATTGCAATAACCCTTCACATCGATCATCCGTCGATGTGGATCATCAGGCACTGGTGCCTTATATTCGGCCGGTTCAGCGCCTGAGTTATCAACAAATATATTCAGGTAATCGCGTAATATGTCAGCCAGCGGTCCATCAGCAGCACGCTGGTAGCCTGCCGGCGGCACTCTCGGACGCTTGCTTTCAAGCTCGATTATGGCGTCATCGCGTGCCAGTGTTTCCAGAGGATAGGAACCCCATTGATACGGCCGCGACTGAGCTCTGGTTTGGAGAAACAAGGCTGATACCCCGCAATAGTTATATGTTGGTGTGCATATCAACCCTAGCATATACCGCACTAATTGCCATTAACCATCCAGTATCGGGTTGCTTGCCAGTGCCAGGATTGAGAATGCGCCTGGTGGCACCCATCAGGTCAGGGATTCTCACATAAACCCAAGCAAGCGATTGGCAGCCGCCCCGAAATAGTTTCCTGAGGATATAGAAACCCGTTAGGGGTTAGCCATATCGGTTTCCCTGCTAATCCATGGTAAGAGTAACGCTACAATTGAAGCCAGTGAACCCTGGCCTGGCGCACCGGACTGCGGGGCAATGCTCGGTCATAATGCTCATATTTATCCCTTCTACTACTCAGGCCAGTCTAGATTGAAGCGTTCGGACAAGCATTTAATCTTTAAGTAGCTCAGCCGTTTCATCGCGGTGAAAGCCGTTGAATGCTGGGGGGCTCGAGCCGTCCTTTGCTTTAAATAAAAAGCCGCCTCGACCATGGTGTATGCCCCCATCCACACGAAGATCAATGCCGGTTATAAAAGCCGCCATTTCGGACATCAGAAAAACCACAGCAGCAGAGATTTCTGCTGCTGTACCATGTCGATTAATGGGCGCTTTACTCACCACATTTCTTAATCCCTGCCAGGCCGATTCAGGATAGCGGTCAAGGCCTGTGGTACCGATAAACCCGGGTATAACACAATTTATCCGGACGCCGGACGCCGCCCATTCAACAGAAGAGGTAAAGGTGAGGTTAGACAACCCGGCTCGTGCTGCACCGTTGTGTCCCATACCCGGCATGCCATTTTCATAATCAGCCCCAAGATGAACGATGCTACCGCCATGTTCCTCAAAACACTGCCGATACATCTCGCGGGAAAGCAGGAAGTAGCTGGTGAGATTATTTTCTATTACAGCATTCCAGCCCTTGAGACTCAGATCTTTCAACTTTGCTGGGAACTGGCCACCCGCGGCATTAACCAATCCGTGGACACGGCCATGACTATCCAGGATTCGCTGAATCAGAGCGATTACCGTTTTTTCATCGCGGAGTTCGGCCGTGTAGATTCCAGCGACGCGGCCACCATCTTCTGTTATTTCGTTACGAACCTTTTCCAGCTTATCAATAGAGCGACCCGCCAGGATGACCTGTGCGCCAAGCGATGAAAGCTCATGGGCGATACATCTCCCCAGGCCACCTCCCCCACCGGGGATGAATATGGTTTGCTGATCAAACAACCCAGGTCGAAATCCAGAGCGATAGTGCATATTGATATTCCTACTTTTTACCGCACACCCGCACCAGTATACCTGGGATAAATTCGTGTACCTGAATGTCGGTGAAACCTGCCTGCCGGAAATAGGCAGCGCAGTCTGCCCGGGTATGAGTCATACCCGTACTATTTGACATGGTCTCGTAGAGTCCCCAGATTGCTGCATCAAAGGGACCGGCACGATCATCATCGAGCATCTCTCCAATCAAGTGCATCTCTCCACCCGGTAACAGAGCATCAAATGCCTTGCCAATGACCTGACCGATGATCTGTGAATTATACTGGGGCAGATTACTGGCCATAATAGCCATATCGCAATCGACCGGGAAATCATCCCGGGTGAAATCTCCTGCCTGCGTCGAAACCTGCTCTTCGACCCGGTGCTTGGCAATGAATTCTTTAGTGATTTCAACAACCGGTGGCAGATCGAACACGACGGCTTTAAGGCCTGGGTAGTGTTGTGCAGCCACAATTGAATAGGCCCCGGATCCACCTCCCAGATCCATCATCTTTGTAGCGGAAGACAGATCAACCTGCTTAACAAAGCGGCGACCGGAACCAAAACCGACGCTGGCTGTTGCTTCATGATATCTGCGGGCAGCCTCCACCGTCATGGTCTTATAGCTGCCAATCACTGTCGCAGGTTCAGGATTAGCAAGCTTTTCAGTGAGCTTGCCCCAGTCACCCCAGGCTGGACGGGTAAAGGTCAACCAGGCAGCAGCGTAACTTTTTTCGCCCTTAACCAAAAATCGCTGTACGTCTTCTTCATTTTCAAAGTGGTCACTATGCCAATGAAGCAAACCTGATGCGGCACACATGGTCATCAGACGGTCTGCATTGACCTCTGTGATACCGGCTCGAACGGCGAACTTGTCTACTGTATTGTCACCTTCGGCAACGCAAGTAAAAAGTTCAAGATCAATTGCTGCAAAAAGACTGGCAGAACCAATGAAGGCACGGCTCATATTCTGTAATCGAACCGTATCTACCTTCGCGCTATCCGAATTTTTCATACAGCTGTGCCTGACCTGCCTGTGAAGTATTCAACCGGGGTCGGCCAGTTGTCTAACCAGTCCTCCAGGGCACCCCCTGTTTCAACTTCTTCAAAAAGCTCAAGTGCACGGCTGAGTATGGCTGTCTGCTGGTCAACATTAAAAGGCTCACCGAAATTGTTTCCCATGGGGAAATTGACGAACAGACTCCTGGGGGGCTTGACCTGAGCAGTCAGGTCTCTTCCGGTAGAAATACAAACAGTCGGTATGCCCGCCTGCTCAACCACTCGACATACCAGACCCACGGTCTGGTGATCTAAGGGTCACGCCGGAGCGGCGACCAGCAGGTCTACCTCATCTTCGCGCAGACACTTAATAAAAGCCGGGATCGATTCTTCTATTAATTTAGTTCGGTTGTAAATACGGCCCATAAATCCGCTCCAGAACCGGGGTGCTAAATCACCCAGGACACCCGCTTTTACCAGCTCCCTTAATCGATCAATGGGAAAGACACAATTTAGGTCCTGGTCAGCATCATCATGATTGTAATAACTGTCATTGATCTGAAAATCGCTGCTATCGACTTCCTGGTCCACTGCATCCAGACGGTGATCGTTTCTGGCATCGGGATTAAAGCCGGGCATACTGCACAACGAAATCCCTCCAGACGTTAACATCGTCACCCGACACGCTGACACAGCTTTATGGGGTTTTACCAAAGGTGCACTGTCATTAATCGTCCACTGGTAGGCCGGAAACCCCATGGACCCATAATGCTTGTTTAATTCTCCAATATAATTAATCGGTTTCATTTAACCTCCTCAGCATCAATCGTCTGAGATTAAAACACATTTCAGGCTGAACGTGGGTAGCGCTTCAGAGCGGGCTGGTAATCAACGGGCGTCGCTGTTTCAAAAAGATGCCATCCTGGGCAAACAAACCTGGGTTGCTCGCAGGCCGAGGTTCATCTGTAGATGGGTAATAGCTGACTATCAATGGCCGTGGGCCATAGCAGGACAGCAAAGGTTAATTGACCACCTGGTGCGCA
>JAPKEK010000234.1 GCA_028822125.1 Pseudomonadales bacterium
AAGCAGTATATTGAAAAAATTGAAATCAATACCGATGAAACAGTCACTGCGCTGTTCCAGCACACGCTGCTTTATGCCCCTGAAAATACTGATTAATTCCGGCAGACGCTTCAGCGGCTCGGAGAAACCATTCACCGACAGACGTTCCAAATCATACCAAGACTGCAGGCCTTCAGAGATCATCGCAGGGCCACCCACTCCGGTAAAAACAGCATCTGGATTTCTGGACTTAAGCGCCCGCATGAGCGAACCACCCAATTGATCCCCTGAGGCTTCACCTGCGACTAACACAAATGTTTTAATTGTTGTCATGGTACTGGGGCCCCTGACCACATTTTCTGACCTACAGCGGTTTTTGCTCGGCACAGGTCAGCAGTGTTGAGCAAACCAGCTTGTTATCCACCCAGGCCTTTCCGGAAGCCTTCATCCAGTGATTTCTCAGATTAATAATCTCAACTTCAAGTCGAACTTGATCCCCAGGAATGACCGATCGTCTAAATTTAGTCTTATCTGTTCCTGCCAAAAAATAAATATAACCATCCTCCAGGGATCGATCACGGCTCTTAAAAGCGAGAATTCCTGCAGCCTGGGCAAGCGCTTCAACGATTAACACGCCAGGAAAGACCGGCGTGTCCGGAAAGTGGCCGGTAAATACGGGTTCATTAATGGTGATATTCTTGATGGCCGATATTTTATTATCCGCCTCAAAGCTAATAACCCGATCAACCAACAGAAAAGGATAACGATGCGGCAGCAACTTCCATATATCGGTGACTTCCATTTCTTAAACTCCCATCAACATCTACCCAGAAGCCACTATTTTCAATCTTCAAGCTTCCTCAGTCTTTTTGCTATTTCATTGAGGTGCTTGAAAACCACTATATTCCGCTTCCATAATTTGCCTGGCATAAGACCTGTACCCGATGAATAACGCCCTTTTGTCCTGATAGAAGCGCTTACCAGGCTCATTGCTGTTATTTCTACCTGATCAACTATTTCTATATTATCAACGATGCCAACAGCGCCTCCGATCAAACAGTAAGAACCTATTCGGGTACTGCCTGCTATGGCGGTGGCGCCAGATATCGCTGTATGCGAGCCAATCTGAGTACCATGCCCTACTTGAACCTGATTATCTATCTTCACACCATCGCCGATAACGGTGTCGTTAAGCGCACCCCGATCTATGGTTGTACCTGCGCCTATTTCTACATTAGCACCGATCTTAACACCATATATCTGCGGTATCTTGACCAGAGAGGCTGTGTCCACATCGGGTTCAAAGCCAAAGCCATCAGCGCCTATTACCGCTCCACTATGAATAATGCAGTCCTTGCCAATGACAATGTCATGATAGAGGGTCACATTCGGATGGATGGTTGAATCCTGACCGATTTTAGTTCGTTCGCCGAGAACGCTACCAGCACCAATAGCGACACCGGAGGCTAATTCCACGCCGGCGCCAATAACTGCATTCGGGCCAACGGCAACGTCCTCTCCAAGCTGTGCCTGGGGATGAATAACGGCACTTTCATCGACCCCTGTCAAACGTAGGGAAACATCGAACAAACCGGCAATTTTTGCCCAGGCCAATCTCGGTTTCGGTGTTATCAGGAGCGGTAGATTAATCTTTCCCGAATGCGCCTGAGTCGTGACCAATGCGCTTGCATGGCTGGCTTCCACACTCGCCAGGTAGCGAATATTAAACAGAAATGCCAGATCACCGGCTTGCGCATCGGGTAGAGCGGCAATACCAGATATGGGTGTTTGGGCATCTCCAACTAATACCAGCCCAAACTCTTCAGCGATTTCTCCTAGTGTGTATACCAAGATACAGAACTACAATTCGCCGTGATGGATTTAAGGTTTGTCCATCTCATTTAACTTCTCGGTCACCTTCCGGGTTACGTCATAGAGATCACCAACATACAATGCCGCAGCTCTTGGCAAAATCATGTCGTAATCATTCTCCAGGACAAGTTCTTCAATGGCTTTTCTAACTTTTACCTCGGTACCGGCAAATAACTCTCCCTGCCTGGCTGCTACTTCTTTCTGCAGTTTCTGTCGCTGATAGACAAAGTCATTGTTCAAAGACTCTATTTCCTGCTGAAGACGTCGCTTTTCGTCTTCGCTCATTACCTCACCGTCCTTCTGTAATCGCTGCAGTAAGACTGCAGCATCAGTCTGGATAGACTTGATAGTATCCTCATCAGTACTGAATTCACCCTGAAGCTGCGTTAGAAGTTCCTTGGCTGCTTCAGAGCTTGCTACGGCCCGATCAACATCAACAAATGCAAGCTTTACTTCTGCAATTGCTGTCGTGCTGGCGATAACACCCAGACCCAAAACCACTATTGACAATATATTTTTAGCTAAACGCACAAAACTTCTCCTTGGTGCTCATTATTAACGGCATTGTTAAATAAAAAGGTTAAATAAAAAGCTGTTTATTCATAAAAGCAGCAGATGTTGGCACAACAGACACCGGTATTCAATCAGAACAGAGCTCTGTTCCGTTAAAAAGTTCGACCTAATTCAAACTGAAACGATTCTCCTTCATCACCAGGCTTTCGATTAAAGGGATAGGACAACGCAAAACTGATCGGCGCGAATCCTGTTATCCAAGTGACCGACACACCGGCACTATATCGAAGCTCTCCTTCGTCTGGGCTCAGGCAATAAGTCGAAATATCGGGGCAGTTGGTATTAAAGACATTACCCGCATCAATGAAGGCTACTGATTTCATCTGCCTCTGGTCTTTCACGAAGGGTAATGGAAATATGATTTCGGCGCTGGCTTCAATCAGAAGGTTGCCGCCCACAGGATCGGGTTCACCATACTGATCATTCGGAGACCGGGTCGTTCTTGGGCCAAGCGTATTTGTCTCGTATCCTCTGACCGAGCCCATACCCCCTGCATAGAAATTCTTATAGAAGGGGTAGGTTTTGGTACTGCCAAAGGTTCCACCGTAACCAAGATCTGTTCTCAGCCGCAATGTAAAAGCCCGAGATAGTGGGAAGAAAATCTGTCCAGAATAGTTAATTCTGAAAAATTCAAGCTCGCTCCCTGGAATAGTCATCTCAAAGGACAGACTCTGCGATTTACCAGCGGTCGGCATAAGACCCCGGTTAAGCGCCGACATAGCATAGCCTGCACTGACAGTCAGGAGACTGAATTTTTTTCCTTCAGCACCCAGGAAACGGGAGATTTCCTGGGCAGGGAAAATACCCTCTTTAATGGTTGTGTTCTCAGCGCCTATAGAAAAATTAAGCCTGGATATCTCGTTAATCGGATAACCAAAATTAATGGACGCACCGAGAGAGTCGGTGGAGAACCTGGCGATATTTCGCTCGTCATAGGAAGTACTTCGATAAAAAATTGAATAACCTCGACTGACTGCATCCACCGTGTAATAGGGGTCGAAAAAAGACACACTATAAGAGGTCTGGTATGAACTGCGATTCGCCGACAGGTTAAAGCTGTTACCCGACCCCAGCACGTTGGATTCCTGATATGATAACCCTAATATAGCGCCAAAATCCTGCGCATAACCCAGCGTCGCCGAAATTGAGCCCGATGGCTGCTCCTCTACCGAGTAGTTAATATCAATCTGATCCTCTATACCAGAAACTGCTGGCGTTTCGACGTTAACTTCTTTAAAAAACCCCAATCGTTCCAAACGAACTTTCGAGGTTTCTACATAGGCGTTAGATGCCCAGCCACCTTCCATCTGGCGCATTTCCCGCCGCAACACAGCATCCTGCGTTAAGGTGTTACCCCTGAACGAGATCCTTCTGACATAAGATCGGCTCCCCGCATCGACAAAAAACTTAACAATGACTGATTCCCCATCCTCGGCCAAAGTCGGGCTCCCGGTTGCACTTGCAAAGGTATAGCCGGCATTCCCCAAGGTGTTTTCAATTCGCTCTTCTGATACCGTCATCAATTCACGCGAGAATATTTGCCCTTCTCTTGATAGGATCAAGCGCCGAATCGTGCTTTCTGGGATATCCTTCAATTCTCCTGATATCTCAACACTTGATACCTTGAACTGCTCACCCTCACTAACATTAATAGTGATATAAACATCTTCCATATTCGGGGCAATGGCGACCTGTGTTGACTCCACCTGAAACTTCAGGTAACCCCTGTCCAGATAATAGGACTCCAATGTTTCCAGGTCCCCCTTCAGTTTTTCACGGGAATACTGCGCGTCCTTTGTGTAAAAAGATAAAAGGCTGGGTAGCTTCAATTCAAACAATTCACGAATGGTTTCATCATCGAAAACAGTATTACCAACAATATTGATATGCTGAATACCGGAAACATTGCCTTCGTTAACATTCACCTTTATGGACACTCGGTTTCGGGGTAATTCTTCTACTTCTGTGGAAATGCCTGCATCATATCGCCCCTGCAGTACATACTGGCGCTCAAGCTCTGTACTCATCTGGTCAAGCGTCACCTTCTTGAATATTTCACCTTCCGCCAGACCTGAATCACTTAACCCTTCCAACAGGGCATCAGATTTAATGGCCTTATTTCCTTCAAACTCGATGGAATCAATAGTGGGCCTTTCCTTAACAATGATAACCAGCACATTGCCGTCTCGAGCCAGTTGAACATCATCGAAATTCTCCGTTCTGAACAAGGACCTCATAATGATCCTGACATCACTATCATCGATATCATCGCCAACATTAAAGGGAATTGCGCCAAATACCGATCCCGCCGAGATGCGCTGCAGGCCTTCTACCCTAACGTCAGAGATAACAAAGCCGAAAGCTTGCATACTCAGGAATGATGCCATCACAAAGGACAGTAATAGAGCCGTTATTTTCAAGATTAGTCTAGTCACTTATATTCGCTTACAACCGCATAAAATCATTATAAAAGGCCAGGGCCATGACCCCCATAATTAAAGCCAGTCCTATCTGATAGCCATAATTTTGAATATTTTCAGGTAAGGCCTTGCCCGTCACCAACTCAACTAGATAATAAAGCAGATGACCACCATCCAGCATGGGGACAGGCATCAAATTGATTATCCCCAATGAAATACTGAGCAAAGCAATAAAACCAATGAAACTCTCAAACCCTGATTGCGCCGTCTGGTTAGCAATCTGGGCAATGGTAACAGGTCCACTTATGGTTTTGGGGGAAATAACCCCTTCAATCATCTTTATAATGCTTTCCAGGGTCAAGACACTGATTTCAACCGTTTTCCTGTCAGCTGGT
>JAPKEK010000235.1 GCA_028822125.1 Pseudomonadales bacterium
CCCTGAAATCCTCCGCGTATTTTGCTTTACCAGTAACTTTTGCAACAATATCAGGCGGGGTGAAGTTCTTACCCAGTAATTTGTAGTTATTCATATCAGCTAGCCCTCGCGGCGCGCATCACGGAATTCAAATAATTGTCATAGGCACCGCAGCGACACAGATTACCTGACATTGCCTGGCGTGCCTCCTCGCGGCTCGGATTCGGATTGGCTTTAAGCAGACCCACTGCCGACATAACCTGTCCAGGTGTACAGAAACCACACTGTGGGCCCAGTTCATCGACAAAAGCCTGCTGCACCGGATGAAGATCACCGTTGGCTGCCTGCAAACCTTCTACCGTCGTCACCTGTCTGCCTCTAACGCCGTGGCTCAAGGTTGAACAGGAGTAGGTGGGGACATCGTCAATCAGCACTGTACAGGCACCGCACTCTCCCCGGTCACAGCCCAGTTTTGTGCCGGTAAGACCGAGTTTGTAACGCAGCGTCATGGCCAGAGTTTCCTGGGACAGCACATCTACTCGTCTGGCTTTACCATTGATATTCAGGGTAATCAGTCTCTCAACGGTGCCGGCAATACCTGCCGTAGACGTCGTCTCACCGGTGCAGCCAGTTAACGTGCCCAGCATGGAGCCGGAAGCAACTGTTGCTCCAGTAGCTATGATGCCCTTAATAAAGTTTCGTCGGGATACCCTGGCTGATACAGACATTGTCGGATCGCCAGTCCCCAGTGGCGTAAAAACTTCAGGTTTCATAAATGATTTCCTGTAACTTTACTGAAAGTTGCTAACACTCTATCCAGATAAATGAGATTTGGTCAAGCGTTTCTCGTTAACAGCCCCTAGGGCGCCTTGAACAAGAACCGATTACTACCTCTTGAATGGCCTGCTAAAGTTGATTTGTACAATACTAAATCCAGAACGACCAGCAATCTGATTCGAATCAGTTCAAATTGGCCACAAAACAATCCTGGTCATCAATCCGAGTGGGTGCTCGATATAAAAGGCTCGAAACGACTTAATACTTCTCCCACACTTCGTCTGATTCAGAACCGGCTCCCACTTATGGCTAGATAGCGTCCGTTTTCGAAACCATCAAAGTAGCTTGCAAGCATCGGGTGATCGATTTGACCCTCCCCAGCGTAAGCCACCAGGTTTCGCTGGGCGACGTAGGTAGTGTGATCCGCTTCATGAACCAGCACATGATACCAGGGTGCGTTTTTGGGTGGTTTTGAGAGCGCCATTTCCTCGTACCATTGGTTTGAACCCAGAAATACGGGATCAACACCATACACCAGCCCCCTATAAGCAAACCGCTGATGCGTTATTTGCTGGCCTATACTGAAGACAGCACCCATTGTCGACATGCAAGAATCCCGACTGTTACTCTAGACCATCATAGCAGAGGCAAACTTTCCGCGGGAATAGCATCAGCCAGGATAAATCAGGCATAACCTTCAATGCCATTTACCGCACAGTTCAATCCTTCAATGAAGATGCTATTCAAGGGATTAACGCATCCAGCTTGTTTATACTATCAATCAAGGCTGCCCTGTATTGAACCACATCCTGTAGCGGCTCTGCCCGCCATCTGCCCACTTCCTCTTCGTTATAAGGGACAAAATCATCCGGTACCTGTTTAGGAGACACGCGCCACAACATCCAATTCAACAGCTCCGCGAGCTTTTGATCTGACAAAGGGGCATTGGCTGAACCCGGTACCTGGACCAGATATGATCGTCCACCTGGAACCAATAGGAACTTACCCACAAAATCCGCCATGACAGGAACTGATCCATCTGCGGTACCGGCACCCGTTGGACCATGACATCCCTGGCAATTCAGCATGTAATTCACATGGGCCCTGTTGGGATTTTCTACACCCTCAACCTGAGCATTGAGCCCGGACATAGAAAAAATCAGGACTGCAAAGACTAGCCTCAACTTCATATTTTCAATCCAGCGGAATACCAACCACGATGGCGGTAGAGCAATGGTATACATTACTTGATGTACCCAGGCACCAGTTTATGTCGTTGCTTCTCTGCGGAAGGTACATTGGACGATCCCCTTCATTACGATTGCACATACAGTTACCACACCCTGACTTACCGCAGCAATCGTTGTAAGAAATCACGTAGCGCTGCTCGTCCGAAGGGTTGGTGCAGGTACCGATCCAGGTAATCGGAGACATTTCAGTACCGGGAGGACAGCTATTAGTACTGCCGCCACAACAGGAACACAGGTAGCCATCGATGGCACAGTACCGCCAGTAATCACAACTCTGCTGGTCGCCAATGTCTTCGAAGGAGCCATTACTATTTTCTTTTTCGGTGGCCCGGGCCACCGGCAACAAGGGTAACAGTGACGCACCTACCATACCCGCGCCCAGCCAGCCCAGATAGCCTCTTCGCGAGGTCTTGCGCGCCATGCCACGACTTACCTTTTCGGTTAGTTTATCTATCAACTTGTTCTCAGCCATAACTATTCCCTAGCTTCTCGTAGAATCGTATTGTTTTACTCCAGTAGAATCGGTGTCCACCGCTTGCTGCAAGTAGTCCTGGATAGAGGCAACATCCATCCGCTCTGCTTCAAACAGGCTTTCCAGGTGTTCTCTCGAATTCACTATTCCCAGGGAACTGATCAATCCAGCGCTGTTCACTAAAACCCCATAGGGGAGTTTACTGACCCCATAGGATCTCCCGACGAACTCAGACAGTGCATAATCGAACTGTCCTAATTTCTCTGCGCTGACAAACCGGTGATGCTCATCCTCATTATCACCATCACTCAACAAAATAATTTCCCTTCCCCGTTCCGTTCGCTGCATCGTTTTCAGAACCGGTAATAAACTCTTACAGACCGGACAGTCCGGCGCTAGAAAGAACAATAACTGACCGTTCTCAGTGGGTTCGCCGATTTGAAGCTCGCGGCCTTCAATAGATTTCACCATCGCTCGCGGCGCTGCGTCGCCCACTTTAAGTTGCTGGTTAATCATGAGCGCCCCGGCAGGCGCCACGCGCTCGTACAGAACACCAACCTGGCGCGCCAGCGCAAACACCATAACCACCAATATTATGACCAGCACCCAGAGTGCGCTGACCGCAAATACCATCAAATCCATCAAAGTTCCCCTAGCCAGAGACGGCGATACTTACCCTGGTTTACCAGCAACTGATCAAGCGTCAAATACAAGCCACCGGCAATCACAACGATCGACAAGACCACCAGGCCATCAATGATTTCCTTGCTGCCCACCCATAGACCGAGATAGAAAGTGCTGAATGCGACCATCATGAGCAATAGATTACGCCCCAGCAGAATCACTGATAACGGTGTCGGCTCATCTCCGCAGCCGCAATCAATGAAACGTCTGCCTCGACCCATATTAATGGCCATCGCGATAAAATAAATAGCCAATAAAATTCCCGCCAGAAACAAGCCAACGGCTTGAACGAACACCAGACTCGCGACTACCACCAACTCCAAAACAATGAGCAGCCCTATAAAACCGGTAAGCAGTTGATCCGGCACAATATCATAGGCGCTGACCGAGGCTCTGAAACGGTGCCACTGGCTTAGCTTATGTTGAACAGCAACCGCGAAAACAAAAGCGTAAAACCAACAGACCAGCTGAGTTTCAAGACCCGACATTACTCAGTGAGCACCGTGAATCGAAAATGGGGTGGCCAGGGCTACTTTCAGAGTCTGAACATATTCCCCTTCGGGAATATGGTAAACATCAACTCCTAGCTCAGCATTAGTCACAAACATGAGTTGATTATCCCCTGTCCCCGAAGTTCCCAGGGCAATGCCCCAGTTTTCCAGCACGATCCGTGATAGACGCCTGCCCGCAGCTAGATCAAACAGCCAAACTTCTGAACCGCCACTCTTGTGCGTGCCCTCTGCGCCATCAGCGTGCATCAGAAAGTAACCCAGACCTGATGAATCAGCCATAACAGGTACCAGGCCACCCGGACGCCAGCCTGTCTGTTCACCACTGGTTAAAGACCAGATGACTTTTGCAGAAACATCTTCAGCACTAATATCAATGGGCAGAACTCGACCGTTGAAGGTTGGAAAATAGGCAACGCCTGCCGAGATAGCCGCAGCTTCAAAAATCGGATCGTCCTGCGGATCAAACAGCATTTCGGTACGCGAACTTGCCTTGAGTTTGCCCTGTTGATCCAATTGATTGGTCATCAGTGAACCGTTCGCACAGATGGAAGTAAAACTTCTCTTGCCGTTTGGAATTACAAAACTACAACCAGAAGTCGGAATCTCCGAGGCAACTTCTCTTTTCTCCAGATCTACAATGGTCACAGACTGCGCCGGAGTGAAATTATAAATACCAAGAAACCGATCTTCACCCAGCAAACCAGTGGTAATAGGTTTCGGCATCCCGGTAATACGCTTCGCGGGAATAACAATTTCATCAGCCACCTTCAGAGTAGACGTGTTCCATATAGTCACGACATCGGTACGCGCACCGCCACGACCGCCTCTGGAAAAAAAAGTTTCCGCGACATAATGCTCGTTTCGCTTTTTACTGTGTGCATAGGAAGCAATAAAACTGGCCGTTATCATGCCTTTGAACTGTCCGCCAACGGTGTCCGCCAAGGGGTCGATAATAACCACTTCACCTTCAAACATATGATCAAAGGAGAAATCATGAACCATCACCCAATGATCTGGATACGACTCGGGCAGAACCTCAATCCTGCCGGTTGCTTCAGGCGAAAATTCCGCCTGCGCCATAGTCGCTAACAGCACCAGCACCGCAACTCTTGTTAAAAACACTACTGACTCCCTAGCCCAATAAGAACAGCTGTTGAACAATTGTATATATTATTTGAAGTACCAACACACCAGTTAATATCATTATTGGCGGAAGGCCTGTAAACCGGACGATCATCATCATTTCGATTGCACAGGCATCGGCCACAGCTACTCTTGCCGCAGCAGTCATTGTAAGAAATCACATAATTCAAGCCGTCGGCCGGGTTCCGGCAAGTCCCTACCCAGGTAACAGGGGACATTTCGGTCCCAGGCGGGCAGGCATTGGCAGTGCCGCCACAACAACTACAGAGAAAACCATCTATGCCGCAGTATCGCCAATACTCACAACTGGATGGATCGCCCGGATCACCTGGTATTCCAGTGGTCTGAGCAGGAACATCGCTGCCGCCACCACTGCTCGCCCGGGCTACTGGTAGCAGTGGCAGCATAGCGCTGCCAGCCA
>JAPKEK010000236.1 GCA_028822125.1 Pseudomonadales bacterium
AAAATAGGAAATAGGAAATAGGAAATAGGAAATAGGAAATAGGAAATAGGAACAATGATGAGCTGGATTAAGCATGTACCATACGAAGAAGCCAGAGGTAAACTTCTTAAGCTGTATAACCGGGTAAAAGGCCCTGGCAATAATATTGACAATATTATGCTGGCTCATAGTCTGCGGCCCCACTCCATGGAAGGACATATGACGCTGTACAAAAATGTATTGCATCATTCAGGCAATGAAATTCCAAAATGGTTTTTAGAAGCTTTGGGGGTCTACACCAGCATGAAAAATCAGTGTCATTACTGCGTAGAACATCACTTTGCCGGCATGGTTCGTCTGGTTGACAACTTACCCAGATCAACTGCGATTAGATCAGCGCTTGAAACTGGCCAGCTCAACAAAGTCTTTGATGAAAAACAGTGTGCTGCGCTTATTTACGCAGACAAATTAACAAAACAAACCGGTGCCATGATTGAATCTGACACGCAGCGGCTACGGACAGCCGGCTGGAACGATGGTGAAATATTAGAAATTAACCAGGTAGTGGCCTATTTTAATTATGCCAATCGCACCGTATTAGGCCTGGGTGTCCATGCTGGCGGGGATATCATCGGATTGTCACCTAACAATTCTGACGATCCCAATAGCTGGAATCACGCATAGTATAAGCTGGAGTTAAGCTGGGGGCAGCGTCAGCTACCAGGCTCTGACCCCATTGCGCTCCTGACCCCATATTCAAGAGGGATTAACATTTGACGCGCTCCATGTTCGGGTCATAGAGCGGTTTCAGCGATGCCTGCGCTGTGTATCGCTGCCCCGCGATTTCAACCTGCCATTCACCCGCGTTGATGATTTTTGAGGTCAGGGGACTTTCTGTACGGGCAAAACCAATACCGACTGCACCGCCCAGGGTAGGCCCTTAAGCACCAACCTGCAGGTAACCAACCTCACGGCTGGCCAGATAAATAAGCTCATTCCCAAACTGATAGGCAGTATTGCAGCCGATGGAGCCACCACCAGTAATGAGTGTCTGTGCCTGAGTTGGGAGTTCTGTCGCCATCTTCATGAGCCTATTCTGTTAACACGTTAGATCCATTGTCTTAGAGAATACCGCATCGTTCTCCTCTACCTGCTAATTTCTAAACGCTCATCAAAAAAATAAACTCTGGTCCCAGGAATCACGACAACAGCCAGATCATGCGAAGAACGATGAGAAACAATCAGGGCACCAACCTGAATTAACATAACACGCAGGTAGAATTACCTCTGCTTCCAGCAGACCCAGCATCTGCAAATAGTATTTCCAGGATTGAAAGGCTAAGCATGAGACCATGCTACAACAAGAGCGGCTGTTGAATGCGTTGGCAGCGGCCAGGGCCTTTGTTCGCGACAGTCACAAGGAAGAAACGATGAGTTTCAGAGCCCTACCCTGGTCGGCGGTAATTCTTGCCTGTTGCGTTCAAGCGCAGGCACTTGCATCTGGAGTGGCAGATATTTCGAACTACCGTCAGTACAGCGATTTATTTTCCAGTTCCGGCCAACCAAGCAAACAGCAGATACCACTGCTAGCGGAAGCAGGATTTCAACGCATCATCTATCTTGCTCTGACCAGCAATCAAACAGCGCTTGCCGGTGAAGATGATCTGGTGCTCGCCAGCGGCATGGAGTATGCGCATATTGCCGTCGACTTCTCCCGGCCGACTGTCAAAAACTTCCAACTGGTAGCAGCGCTGCTGCAGCATGACCCAGGGCTTAAAACACTACTGCATTGCCAGATTAATCTGCGCGCATCCACCTTCGCCGTCCTGTATCGCGTGATCTTCCTGAAAGTCCCTGTACTGGAGGCAAAGGCAGCCCTTGACACTGTCTGGGTCCCGGACCCCGTTTGGTATCGTTTCATTGTCGACACGTTGGCTCACTACCAATTGAGCCCAGACTGTGAGGCGTGCGACTGGGGTGAGCGCGAGTTTGACAGTCCCTAGCGACCTAGCTGACCTTATTGAAAGTTACTCAGGCGCCTCATTGACCTTAGGGCCTTCGTACTGGCCCTTGATTATCGGCCGAAAGGTAATAACCGCCCCTGATCGGTCAACCCAGCTATATCAGTGTATCCAGATATCGTGTCACAGCAGCTGTAAGCTATCCAAAAAATCTACCACATCAGCGACCCTGACAATCAGCGATCAAGGATATTGTTGAGCTTTGCGTGCAACCGAAATTCGGTCAGCATCTGGTCAAGTTTTGTCGGCTGGGTTGCAGCAAGATTCAGCCTTTCATAGGGGTCATCAGCAAGATTATACAGTTCCCAGTCGGCATTGAGTTCTTTGAGTAGCTTCCATTGACCACGCTGCATAAAGTGCTTCCCTGCCCCGGACAGCGTTATCGCTTCGTCCTCAGAATGCACGGAAGAAACATCACCCCGTAGAACCCGAGCAAATGACTTCCCCCGCACCGGCAAAACATCTCGGCCATTGAAACGCGGCGCCGGGTGGTCGATCCCAGCCAATTCGAGCAAGCTGGGCAGGACATCCATATTATTGAGATATTGCCTGTAAACAGAGGCTGGCCGCTGAATTTTAGACCAGTTAGCAAACGCTGCTACACGCACTCCACCTTCATACACCGTCCCCTTACCATCTCGAAATGGAGCATTAACCGCATCAGCCCAACCCTGTCCCATGTTTGCCCAGGAACTGCCTTCACCCAGGTTTTCAAGACGGTTATCAAAGGATCGGCCCTTAAGATAACTGGGCGGGCCCCCGAATACCGGACCACCCTGGGCGCCATTGTCATTGATGACAAGGATCAGTGTGTTTTCAAGCGCACCGATATCCTGCAGGTAATTCAGCAGCCGACCAATCTCCTGATCAAGGTGAGCGATCATGGCAGCATAAATTTCCATGACCTGGGCCTGCAAGGCCTTTTCTTCATCATCCAATGTATTCCAGGCCGCAGCCTTGGATTGGTATACCTGTACGTCTGCCTCTGGCAGGACGCCAGATTGCACGGCACCGGCAAGACGCTGTCTCCGCAATTTATCATAACCGCCGTGGTAGCTGCCCTGATCGGAATGCTTCATACCAGGCGGCATGTGCAAAGGCCAGTGTGGCGCAGTAGGTGTAAACAAGGCAAAAAATGGCTGGTCGCTTCCTCGGTCTTCCTCGAAGAAAGAAATCAGCTGGTCTGTGAACAGCGTGGTCGAGTAGATGGGATCCTCGGGTTCAGTGACTGCTTTGCCGTTGAAGGTGTACCGAGACTCATGAAAGAGGGCCTGGAAGTGACCACCGCCACTGGGAACAAGGGCAAATGCCTTACCAAAACCGCGTTCGGTAGGATCCAGGGCCCCCGGCCCACCAAGACCCCACTTACCGGCAAGGTAGGTACGATAACCAGCATCTCGAAAAATCTCGGGAAGGGTCGCGACCCGATCCACCAGATAGCGCTCGTAGTTGCGTTCTCCGCGAAAGCGTTCGATATCGCGTTGCGTGCCCAGCCCAGCTTCGTGATTACCAGTGCCAGACATCAACATAGCTCGCGACGGCGCGCAGCTCAGATGTCCGTGAAAATTAGTAAACCGAATGCCATTCAGGGCAAGACGATCAAGATTCGGCGTAGCAATATCGTTCCCGCCAAAGGCGCCAAGGTCTGTATAACCCATGTCATCGGTCATGATGATGAGAAAATTTGGCCGCCGGGAATCCTCACTCACCCCTTCCAGATGCTGCGGTTGACCGCAGGCGGTCAGTGCCAGGAGCAGTAAAGAGCACGCTGAAGATCTAGCCAGGGTACTGAAATGCATAAGGTCTGGGCCTCCGCTAAGCTGATTAATAATACCGCTATTGATCCCCGGATAAGCGATTATTTTAGGCCGAACTATATCAGGGCAACATTCATTAACTGCTCTCTCCAGCAAACCAGGTGTTCACCTGTCGTCCCAACTTTGCGCCTGGCTTTCAGGTAGACAATAGTTCAAATGATTCCAGATTTTCGCAGCACTGGTCAGGGACCCTGAACAAGGCCTGCTTAACTATTTTTTACGCTCGCTTACTCGTTTTTATACTCTCGCTTACTCGCCTTTATAACCTCGCTTACTCGTCCTTGCGCGGTCGAAGGACGGTTAAACCCGATTACCCTCCCCTAGCAGAGGGCGATCGTACAAACATCATCCAGCTTGCTCCTCTACGATTTGCCCACTGTATCGCTCGCCCCTGCAAACCACACCACACTCAGACTGGTGATGATAGAGCTTCTCAAGCGCTTTGAGGATTATCGGTCGCACATTTTCAGCGATCTTGTCTGCAACCCCCATTTCCTCATCTCTGGTAAACGGCCGTACCCCGACGGCGGGATTGGAAATGGCGTTAACCACAGCCAGATGCATGCCTAATTGTCGTGCATATATCATTTCGGTAACAACATTGTGGGTAATGATGTCTCCCCCCATGCCACGATACATTCGTATCTCAGCGGGCGTTTCATATCGACTGGCATCATCCTGCACCACCACGCCGTCCGGATACACTCGGCCCAAAGTATAGTTTTCTAGCGCCAGTTCATACAGGACTTCATGAATATCTGGACAAATCGGTGGGTTGAACACTGAGCGTATCCCAGGCCGGTGGATGCCAGCCTCAGCCAGAACACTGGAAGGTCGTTCATAGTTAAGGTTAATGAAATCATTCGGAAGGATCAGATCCCCATTCCGGTACTCCGGCTGCATACCGCCGGAGGTCGCACCGGCAATTATATGGGTGACGCCCAGCTCATGAAAAGCAGCGAACATACGGACAAAATTGCCACCATCCATGTCGGAAGCAGCCACATCAGAAAATCCGTGAAACTGAACGTAGTAAAACGGAATGTCCTTATGCTGCATTTTCAAGATCGGCGGGCTGGGCCCAACTGAGGTCTCAACAACCAAAGTTTCCAGCACTTTGACATCATCACTGAAGAAGCTTTTAACGTGCCTGCGATCAATATGGGACCCGCCAATGACCGCCAGAACATTGGTATGACCCTGCGCCGTCGGACTGGCATGTACGATAAGAGCAAACCCTGAGCACAAAGTAATGAAGACAGTAGCAAGTAGAACACGACAACTTGAAATCCAATTCAACATCTCATCAGCATCAAACTTGAAATCTAATTCAACATGATGTCAGCATCAAATCTTATGTCTTGAAATATTGATAAAGTGTTCATCCCCAGGTGGCGGCGGCCGAGCACGGG
>JAPKEK010000237.1 GCA_028822125.1 Pseudomonadales bacterium
GGATGAAGCAAACATCACAACCCTAGCCAGAGAATACTTCGCATTCAGCACAGAGCCGCAAATATGGTCAATGACAAGCAACAAAAAAAAATCTCACCGCTGGATGATGAAGAACTGAGTTTCTTCAAACGTTATGGCTACCTCATCAAAAAGCAAGTCGTATCTGTGAGGAGCTGCCACACCCTGTGCGACCAGTTGTGGCAAACCGCGCCAAAGCATCTAGATCGACATAACCCTGGCACCTGGCGACCTATTCCCAGTGAACATGGGTCGTCAGACCCCATGCTCGCTTTAAACGATACAAAATGGCAGTTTAGAAGAGCAGCAACAACAACCGAACAAGTTTCCATCATGAAGGACCCACAGATAATACTCTGGGCAGAGCAGATGCTCGGCCAGGGACAGATTCGTGAACCCATTGAGAACGGTAAACCCATGGGGTCCTGGGGAACCGCATGGCCGGGCGGCCCCGTCGACCCGCAATTAGGCCAGGGAACACGAGGCATCTACGCGACACTGCCCAAAAAGACTGCGTCAACCCAGGCAGATCTTCTGCACACGGATGGTCATCCTTTCCATTTAGGCGTTGTCTGCCTGCTCGATGACTGCCCGCCTGATTCGGGCGCCTTCAAGATCTGGCCTGGCAGTCATCGACGATTTTATCCTTTATTTCCCATGCAGTACGACCAGGCTCGTATCCCTTTTTATCCACATATGCCATCTCACAAGGGGATCATACACCCCAAAGATTATCTGCAGGAGGTAACCAAAGTACAGCAGGACACGACCCCGGTTGACTGTTTTGGTGAGCAAGGAGATATTGTTTTCTGGCACCATCGACTGGGCCACATGGCCGGCTATAACAACAGCGACACCCCGACTATTCGTCAGGCGCTGCTGTTCGACTACTGCCATAAAGACCTTGACACGCTCAGGCTGAGTGCGCCGCACCCGAATATGTGGAATGACTGGAGCATGCAATTACAGCAAGCCGAACAGGCAATTTCAGCTGAAATCAGTGAACTGCAGCAATTAAACCAGGGCCCGTCATAAGCAAAAATCGATAACTTAACAATACCAAAACTCGATGCCTAACCAGCAATCTAGGTAACAACGGCAACCCGTGGAGGCACAACAAGGTAATTTGATGCTCATCTTCAGACAATTGTTCGACCCGCAATCCTCGACCTATACTTATCTGCTAGGGGATTCGGCCTCTGCCAAGGCTATCCTGATTGACTGTGTTTTCGAACAAAGCAAACGAGATATAGCGCTGCTTAAGGAACTGGAACTCACCCTTATCGCAACACTGGATACTCATGTCCATGCTGACCATATAACCGGCGCCTGGCTGATGCGTGAAGCATGGTCGAGTGACATAGTGGTGGCAAAAACCAGCCACGCCATCAATGCGGATCGTTACCTGGTGGAAGGCGACCGAATGGCGTTCGGCCAGCATTACCTGGAGGTTCTAGCGACCCCCGGGCACACCGATGGTTGCCTTACTTTCGTCCTGGATGACCAGAGTATGGCCTTCACGGGTGACGCTATACTGATTCGAGGCTGTGGGCGTACGGATTTCCAGCAAGGCAGTTCAAAGAACCTGTTTAATTCAATAAGGAACAAGATATTCAACCTACCAGAGCAATGTCTACTCTATCCAGGCCACGATTATCGAGGTTTGACCGTTACCAGCGTCAGGGAAGAAAAACTATTCAATCCCCGGCTGGGAGGGAATATCAGCGAAAATGACTATGCAGTCTATATGCAGAACCTGGATCTCCCCCACCCGAAGAAAATTGACCAGGCCGTGCCTGCCAACCTGATGTGCGGCAAACCTGATGCGACTCGAGTCGGGGCGGACGATCCGCATTGGGCGACGCTCCGCTACTCTTTCGCGGGAATCTGGGAAATTGAACCGCGCGTGCTGGAGGAATTAACTGGTGCTTATCAGTTGCTGGATGTTCGTAGTCAAACTGAATTCAATGGCCCCCTGGGAAGAATTCGCAATGCCCAGTTAATTCCTCTGGATCAGCTACCCGCCCGCAGCAAGGAGCTCGATCCTGGGAGTCCTGTCATCCTGGTGTGCCGCTCCGGGGCACGTTCCACCCAGGCGCTGCTCCTGCTGCAGAGGCAGGGCTTTAATAAAATCGCTAATCTTGCCGGGGGAATGCTGCGCTGGCGGGCAGAAGGTTTTCAAACCGAAAATAGCGAGTATTAAATAATCCGCTATGGTCAGGGAAATGAATCTGTGGGCTTTATTTTATGGGGGAAAACAGCCCATGATAAACTGTGTTCATTGATTGAAGCCTCTGCCAGCAGATGCGGTTAGCATCGTGGGCAGAGAACCCTACCGTCCAGTGTGGCCTCACCCCACTCTGGCGGGCGGTGCAACCAATAAAAAGCAACCTTCGATATTTGAATCACTCAACGTTTAGGAGAAAATGTGTGCAGGATACCACTCGAATAAGTCATTTCAACAATGCTTTGTCCTGGGGACTCGTTATCCTGCTGTTAGCCGGCTGCAATGAACCCAAACTATCCGCACCTGGGCTGCCAGCGCCACCAGGAGACAAACCCATTGCAGCAGAGCCTGTCGATGCTCATATTACGCTTCCTGCTCCCCGCCTCGCTTCTCGCAATGCCTACTTTGGCGATCTTCACATCCACACCATGTACTCCTTTGATGCCTTCATGGGCAGCGTCCGGACTACGCCGGATGATGCGTACCGCTATGCAAAAGGTGAGCCTATTACGCATCCCTCCGGTATGCAGTTGCGCCTTTCAGGACCTCCCCTGGATTTTCTTATGGTTAGCGACCACGCCAAGTATCTGGGTATTTATGCTGCGCAACTTGACCCTGCCAGCCCAACGTATAATCACCCTGATGCGCACCTGCTCAAGCCTGCTAAGCTCGGTGGACTCGATAGCCTGGTTCGTCAGTTACAGCGTCTTTCTGCCGAAAATCATGATTTTATGAGCCCTGAGGTCACACTATATGCATGGCAGAAAATAATCCTGGCTGCACAGCAACACAATATCCCAGGTCGATTTACCACTTTTATAGGCTACGAATATACGCCAACACCGGACGGTAGGCACCTGCACCGTAATGTTGTTTTCAGAGGCAACAAGGTTCCCCAGCAACCCTTCAGCTCTGCCGATTCGGGTAATCCAGAAGATCTCTGGACCTGGCTAGATCAGTTGCGAGCGAGCGGTATCGAGGCATTAGCTATACCACACAATATGAACCAAAGTGATGGCCTAGCATTTCAATCCACCACCTGGGCAGGTAACGAAATCGATTTATCTTACGCAGAACAACGCATGCGAAATGAACCTATCGCTGAAATAAGCCAGCAGAAAGGAACATCGGAAACCCACCCGTTACTTTCACCCAATGATGAATGGGCAGATTTTCAAATCGTTCAGTATTATCTGAATCGAGCTCAAAACACGAATCCAATATCAGTATTCAGAGGTGGTTACTACCGGGATGCGCTAAAGACGGGCCTTGAAATGCAGTCACGACTCGGATTTAACCCCTATCAATTAGGTGCCATTGGCTCAAGTGATTCCCACGTTTCAGCGGGCCCCTACCAGGAAGAAAATTATTTTTCAGGCCGAGCCAATACAGCACAATCAAGAGGTTCTGCCTATCCAATGACGAAGGATTCCTGGGAAGACTTCTGGACCCCACGCTGGGCTACTCATGGTACAGGCGGACTGGCCGGCATATGGGCAGAAGAAAACACTCGCTCGGCTCTTTACGATGCAATGCGTCGCAAAGAAACCTTTGCAACCTCAGGACCGCGTATTCGGCTGCGCTTGTTTGCCGGCTATGACCTACCAGAAGAAATCCTCTCTGCAGCCAATATAGTAGAACTTGCCTATAGCCATGGTGTGCCCATGGGCAGTGTCCTCAAACAGCCAGCCACGGTCGCTCCAGGGCTGCTCGTATTAGCTGGCAGGGATCCCAATTCAAGCTGGCTGCAGCGATTGCAGATCATAAAAGGCTGGATCGAAAACGGCCGTCCTAAAGAGACTATCTTTGATGTTGCCTGTTCAGACGGTTATAAACCTGATCCCCAGACAGCACGCTGTCCCGATAATGGTGCCAGAGTTAATCTTAAGGATTGCAGTATCAGCAGAGACAAAGGTGCGATCGAACTGGCAGCAATCTGGCATGATCCCGGCTTTGATCCCAACCAGAATGCTTTTTACTATGCCAGAGCTTTAGAAAATCCTACCTGCCGTTGGTCAACCTGGGATGCGATCCGGCTCGGAATTAAACCCAACCCGGGCCTTGCTGCCGTTCACCAGGAACGCGCATGGAGTTCACCGATATGGTACCAGCCAAGCAAGTTGAATCCAGAGTAAGTACACATGAAAGAGACGAGTAGTCTAGCCGCCTTCAGTGGGCATCCAGAGAATCATAACGCCAGCGAACAAGCGGTAGTTACGATCCGGCCACCATCATCAGCTAATTACGACGCTGCCATGGACCTGATGTGAAGCAAATAATAAAGGAACCTATTGTCTGGTTTATTCTGGTTGCCCTGGTCCTATTCATAGCCGAGGGCGCTATCACCCCGGAACAAGATCCAATTATCCTCAACGACAAGGTCACCGCCAGAATCAGCGCATTATGGACCGCCCAAATGCGGCGACCACCTTCTCAGGAGGAACTGAATGCGCTTGTAGATGACTGGGTTAACGAGGAAATGTTTTATCGAGAGGCGCTTAGGTTGGGCCTAGATCGCAACGATACCATTGTAAGAAGGCGGTTAGTTCAGAAGTACAATTTCCTCATGGAAGAAATAGATGAGCAGGGCATTACTGAAAAAGACCTGCTCGATTTCTATCAAAGCAACCTCAAGCAATACCAACTGGCACAGAGAATCACCTTTTCAAACATCCTTTTCAGGACCGGTGAAGATGCCCTTGCCGCGCTTGACGCACTCGCAAATGGAGGCGATTGGCGTGCTCTTGGCATCGCTACCTTATTGCCTGATCGTTATGTAAAAAAAACGACACAGGAAATTGGCTATGCGCTGGGCCCTGAGTTTGCCTCAGGCATTGCTGAAATCACCGAAAGTATCTGGTCAGGCCCGGTTATCAGCAGTTATGGATATCATCTCATCAATATTGAAAATCGCCTGCCTGCAGAGACAATAGCCTTTGAGCCTATAGCAGACAAAATTCACTATGATCTGGTTAAAAAGAAAG
>JAPKEK010000238.1 GCA_028822125.1 Pseudomonadales bacterium
TGCGATCGAAAGCAGGAACGATTGCTGGCGGCAGCTCTGAGATACAGCTTAATATCATTGCCAAGCGAGTGCTTGGATTGCCGGACTAACCAGTTTGCAGTAGGGCTGGTAGGGTCTGGCCTGAAGGGCTGGCGAGCGAACAAGGTTTTTACCAGGAAGTTGGTAGAAACGATGGACATCCAGACAGGATATCGATGTAATAGGGGCCATCAAGTGATGAGTTCATGGGAATTGCGTAAGGAGAAATGTAAATGCCACTCGTTCTAAATGAAGAACAGAATATGCTCAAGGATGCTGCCAAGGACTTTTGCAGGAATAATATGCCGATCACTCAATTGAGAAAGCTGCGCGATGAAAACAGCGAAGCAGGGTTTGATCGCGAGACCTGGTCCCAGATGGTTGAGTTGGGCTGGGCAGGCATCACCATTCCTGAAGATTTTGGTGGATTGGGATTTGGCTACACTGGCATGGGTGTTGTAATGGAAGAGTGTGGTCGGACCCTGGCATGCTCGCCTTTGCTGGCAACAGCAGCACTGGGTGCCGGTTGTATTCTGCATGGGGGTAACGACGGCCAGAAGAATGAATTGCTTCCCAGGGTGGCGGGAGGAGAATTGTTGCTTGCCCTGGCATTAGAAGAGACGCCTCATCACAGCCCTTATGGCGCTGCCACTGTGGCCGAGCGCAGCGGTGATGCTTATAACGTGACGGGTAGTAAGAAATTTGTGCTCGACGGCCACATTGCCAATAAAATTATTGTGGTAGCCAGGTCCAGCGGCAAGGCGGGCGATAGAGAGGGTTTAACTCTGGTAATGGTCGATTCCGGCGCAGAAGGTGTTGATATCACCAGAACCATTATGGCTGATTCCAGAAACGCGGCAAATATTGAGTTTTCGAAGGTACAGGGTGAATTGCTGGGGGAGGAGGGCAAGGGCGCAGATGTACTTGATCAGGTACTTGATATCGGTCGTATTCTGCTCTCTTCCGAAATGCTGGGCGGTCTCCAGGAGTGCTTCGAGCGTACAGTTGAATACCTGAAAGTCAGGGAACAATTTGGTGTGCCCATCGGCTCGTTTCAGGCTTTGAAACACCGAGCGGCGCAGATGTTTTGTGAAGTAGAGCTGTCGAAATCAGTCGTACTGGAGGCACTGTCTGCCTTGGATGAGAGCGCAGATGACATAGCAGAACTTTCCAGCCTGGCCAAAGCCAGATTGAACGATACTTATAATCTGGTGAGCAGTGAAGGGGTACAGATGCATGGCGGGATAGGCATGACCGATGAGTATGAAATAGGGTTTTTCATGAAGCGCTCCCGGGTTTGTGAACATACATTGGGCAGCAGCGCCTTCCATCGCGACCGCTATGGTGTCTTACAGGGATATTAAGGCTTTTTGCTATACCGTTTGGTCGCGGGCACTGGCCTGTCAGCTATACTGGTGTCAGGCTGTCAGGCTGTCAGGCTGTCAGGCTGTCAGGCTATCAGGGTTTCCTGAATAAAAGGGTAAATCGATCCGTATTTCCGGTCACCGTCTTCCTGCCAACTTCGTAACGCAGTTCGTCATCCAGGCGGTAATGAAGCGTGCTAAAGTCGACTAGCTCAAAACCTGCCTCCTGAACTTCTTTAATGACCAGAACGGGATCTAATCTTCGCCAGTTTTCCGAGGAATCGTCCTGCATGTGCCGCCGGGTATGATCGATAATACCATAGCGGCCGCCTTTTTTAAGGGCTTCGAAAATAGCCTGATTGAGGTTACGACGTCCCTTCTCAGTAAAATTATGCTGATTTCTGAAGGTCAATACTAAATCTAATTTTTTTATACCAAAACTGAACTCCGGTAGATCAAATTGCCGAGAGCCGCTTTTCCTAACAAAGTTGGTGCGGTCAAACGGGATGAGTTTTGTTGAGCCAAAGCCCGGTTGATCCGCCAGTTTTTCAGCGGTTCGTTCGGCACCAATCGATAAATAAAGCTTACCTTCTGGGTCCAGGATCGGCCCCAGTATTTTTGTGTACCAGCCGCCACCAGGCATTAGTTCAAGTACGGACATGTCCGCTTCTATTCCTAAAAATTTGAGTGTTTCACTGGGTTTACGGTTTTTGTCTCTGTCTTTTTCGCTATCTGTTCGACGTTCATGTTCTAGCGCTGCCTGAATGCTCTCTGCCATACTGGGTTGTGAATCCAGGGTTTCTGCGGCCGTTGTCTGGAGCATTCCGAAAGACAGCATTAACAGACTGATATAACGTTTCATTATGATTGTCCTGAAAGGGTAAGTAGTATTATTAGCGCACTTGTATTTGTGACATTATAATCAAATTTACGCTCAGAAGGACCAAAAGATGCGAATTAGACAACTTGCATTTGCGACCCATGACTTGGCTGCGGCTCGATATCAATTGTTCGCTCTGCTGGGGCTCGATGCGGATTTTTCAGACCCTGGTGTGGCTGAGTTCGGACTCCATAACAGTGTCGTGGCAACCGGTACCAGTTTTCTGGAAATAGTGTCTCCCTTTGAAGGAAATACAGCAGTGAGTCGTATGCTGGGACGAATGCACGGCGACTGTGGCTATATGGCCTTGTTTCAGGTTGACGATCTGGCGCCTGTGAGTGAACGGGTTGAGCAGTTGGGCCTGAGAAAGATCTGGCAGGTCGAACGCGCGGAGGTTAAGGCCTTCCACGTTCACCCTAAAGATATAGGGGGCATCCTGGTTTCCTTTGATGAGATGATTCCTGCCGAAGAGTGGGTGTGGGCAGGCAGCCAATGGCAGGACAGGAAAGCGCAATATACAGGTGATATAACGGGTTGCCAGATTTCAGTACAGCAGCCGCATAAAGTTGCCGAAATTTGGGCCCATGTATTAGGCATCAACCCGGAAATCAGTCGAACAGGTGTCGTCAGCCTTGCCATGACCGATGGTGCAAAGGTGCAATTTGTAGTGCCAGGAACAGATCGACGTGAAGGGCTCACTGGCATTGAACTGGCGGTGACAGATCCTGAAAGGATGAAGATGATACTGAGTTCCGGGGCATTTTCCTGGGATAAAGAGGCCATCAATTTGTTTGGCGTTCGAATCAGCTTTGCTGGCCTGCAAGGCTAACGACGCGGGCTGTTCGCCTTGGACTACTGGCAAGATGGGCTCATGGCTTGTCAGCACCCGCATCAGCATCGCGTGGCCAGCCGACTCGTTTGCTGCTGCAACACCAGCAGCGCCTGCGTTAGACAGCTTGTCAGGGTGTTGCTGTCGACCACCGCCGGCGATCGAGGGGCCGTTGCCAGGATACGCAGAGCTCAGCCCGGTCTCATTATTGACCGAGATTATCTAGGGGGTTCTTATCAGGATGGAACCGGCAGTAGCGGTTATAATTGAAGTGGTTTAGGTTTGCCGGCTTGCATCACCTAATTAGTACTTGCAGCGCAGGTAACGGCCCGATTAGACAGGCTGACTCCACGACGCCCTTGGCGAATAGGGTTTCGGTCGTGGCCATTAGTACAGTAGGCAAAACTCAGCTGGGTTTCAGGGTCGACCCAGGCTATCTGTCCCCCAGCGCCACCATGACCGAAGCTGGATGGCGAATTGTTGTGGCCAAAACCTCTTAAGTTTGCCTGGGTTTCACCGGCTACTACCACGCCTAACCCTCGTAGGACCGGTATCCCGGTATAGGGGTCCAGCAGACTCTGAGTTCTTATCTTTGTGGCATGCTCGATGGTTTCAGGTTGCCAGGGTACATTATGCCACTGCGGGGCAGAACCATTAAAACCGATTAACCCCTGGTAGAACAATGCGAGTTCGGCTGCCGACATAATGCCGCCACCCCCCGGGATGGGTATTTCCCTCACGTCGGCATCATTGAATCGAGTCAGAGCATCTTCGGTGACTTCCGTTATCGCGGGCTGGGGTAGGTTAAGCGCTGCATAATCGGCTGCTGTCATAGCCTCACCCACATGAACAACTTCTTTAATTCTGTGATGCTGTTCGGCCGGGCAACCAAGCCAGAGGTCTTCCAGGGAAAGCGGTTCGGCAATTCTGGACCGTACCAGCTGAGCGAAAGATTGACCCGTAATGACCTCTATGATGGCTGCGATTGCCCACATGGAAGACGTGGCATGGTATTCGAAACGGCTTCCCGCTGGCCAGTTAAGTTTCCAGGAACGGAAGCGTTGTTGACGCTTTTCCGGGTCGAGCCAATCGGTGGGCCGAAAGGGTGCATGTGGAAACCCAGCAGTGTGGGTGAACAGCTGTTCAATGGTGATGTCTTGTTTCCCATGCTCATTGAATCCGGGCAAGAGCTGTGAAACCCGAATATTGGTATCGAGTTCGCCGTTCTGTATTAAAAGCCATGCCATTGCGGATGTGATCGCTTTAGTTGAAGAAAAAACACAATAAAGAGAATCTGATGTGCCCTCGCCGAGGGTTTCAAAAGCAACTAATTTACCTCGACGAGCGATAGCAAATTGGGCCGAGGGCAACAATCCGGAGTCAATTGCTTGTTCTGCTCGATCTTTGAGGATAGCGATTGTCTCTGGCTTGATTCCAACTTCCTCAGGGTCACTGAGAATCTGTTCAGGTTGCTTCACCTTAGCTCCTTGTTATTTAAGTACTGACAACGTCGATTTAAGCGGCCAATCCAGGCAGCCATTAAAACCCGATTAAGACTACCAGATAACACGACGCCTGTGTGGTCGTCCTTGGCAGCAGTCAACCCAATTTAATCAGCTTTTACTCACCTGTTAATAAGATCAGGCGGCTATCCGGAGGCTTTGTTTTCAATCAGGCTGTGTCCTTCATGTCAGTAGTAATAGGAGTTTTAGATGCGAGAGTTAACTTCTCAGGAGATTCAACGAGTCAGCGGAGGACTTGAGTTGATCGATGCAGCCGCAATGATAGTCTCTATTTCTAGTTACAGCCCAGTAACTATGGCAATAGGATTCCCGGTCGCAGCAGCGCTCGTGGCCATCGAAGTGCTGTCTGAATAGCGTGCCCGTCAGATAATTCGGCTGTGTATTGCTCCGGGCCCGCGAGCAACGTTTGTCCAGGGTTTACCCATTGGCAAGAATCTTGGCCTGGAGAATACTGCATCATTAAACCGGTTTGATACTGTCTTGAAGCCGTAGGGATGTGGAATTCACTGAAACCAATTACCTGTGGGCGGGTTGGGAAGATTCAAGCGATTAGTCAGATACTGCCGGATCTACCCTTATAGCCATCAACCTCTTGAGAGCAGGG
>JAPKEK010000239.1 GCA_028822125.1 Pseudomonadales bacterium
GATGTCAGGGCAGCCGTCTAGTTATGACTGTCAATTTTTCAGTTATGATGCTGCTATCATTAAGCCTCCGCCGTCTCCGAGTGTACCCATTCTCATTGGTGGCCGATCCACAGCAGCTATTCAACGAGTTGTTCGATACGGTGATGGCTGGCTGGCGGTATGGTGTTCACCACAGCGGTTCATGGATGCAACGGATCAGGTCATGCATGAGGCTGCAGCGCTTGGCCGGAATCCTGAGTGGCAACATGGGCTGCAGATCTGGGTAGGGCTGGGAAGGGATGTTGACAGGGCCAGAGCGTGTCTGGCCGTAGAGATGGAGGATATGTATCGTACCCCGTTTGCTGCATTTGAGAAGTACAGCCCGTTTGGTTCGGCGGAGGCAGTTGCCGAATTTCTGCTGCCTTATGTGGAAAAGGGGGCTCGAGTTTTGAATATTAAAGCCTGTTCGGTTGATGAAGACGAGGGTATTGAGCTGTTGGGAGAAGTGTGTCGTTTCCTGAAAAGTGCACACTGAATTGGGTAATGTTGTGATCGATATGGCACGGCATTGAATTTGAGAGAGTCGATTATGGAATTATACGAGGCTATGAGTACGCTTAGAGCAGTCAGGCGGTTGCGGTCTGATCTAATCCCAGATGAAGTGTTAGAGCGAGTTCTACAGGCAGCCGCATGGGCACCGTCGGGTGGAAACGTTCAACCTTTCAGGATTTTGGCCGTAAAATCGGCGGAGAAGCTGAATATAATACAGAAGTGGTACCGTGAAGAGTGGGACCGTTATATAAAGCCGCAGCGACAGCAGGAAAGTGCAGAAAATAACGATACAGCAGCAAGTGCCAATAAAATCATAAAGGCCGGTGATTATCTGGCTAATCATCTTGCTGAAGTGCCAGTGTTGCTGGTATTTTGTTTCAATCCCGGGCGTATGGCCATTACCGATGCTGAACTCGATCGACCTTCAGTGGTTGGCGGTGGCTCGGTTTATACTGCGGTGCAAAACGTCATGTTGGCGTGTCGCCAGGAAGGTCTTGGTTGTGTTCTGACGACCTTGCTGTGTTACCAGGAACAGGCTATAAAGCAGCTTCTGGAAATACCGGAAGCGTGGGGAACCTGTGCTCATATTCCCATAGGCTATCCCGTTCTTAGGGGGCATGGTCCGATTTCCAGAAGACCCGTGGCTAAACTGGTTTTCGAAAATAGCTGGGGACAGCCAATGGGTAAGTTGTGATTTTGTTGGAGATTCATTCATGAAATCCTGGTTATATCGAATCTATGAAAGGATGCTCTGGGCACAGGTCAGAAATGGGCCAAGTCCTGACCATATTGGCTTGATCGTTGATGGTAACCGCCGGTTTGCCCGGGGTAAGGGAATTAAACTGAATGAAGGCCATCATGAAGGGTCGGTCAAGGTCAAAGAATTTCTTCGCTGGTGCTTCCGCCTGGAAATCAAGGTTATTACTCTATTTGGTTTTTCCACTGAAAACTTCAATAGAAGCGAACAGGAAGTTGAATACCTGATGGAATTAATAATGGATCAATTAAAGCAGTTCCAGACTGATCCTGAAATAATGAAAGAGCGGGTAAAAGTGAAAGTCATTGGCCGTCGCGAGAACCTTAGTGAAAAAATGAATACTGTGATAGACAGTGTTGAGGACTTGACTAAAAACCATGATCGATTTTTACTCAATATAGCATTGAGTTATGGGGGCAGGGCAGAAATTATCGACGCGGTCAAGCGCATTGCGGGCGAGGTGGATGCCGGACAGTTGGCGATCTCAGATATCACGGAGCAAAGTTTCGCCGATTATCTCTATACTGTCGGGGTGCCAGATCCCGATCTGATTATCAGAACCTCAGGTGAAGAAAGATTGTCGGGATTTCTGCTTTGGCAAAGCGCGTATTCAGAACTGTATTTTACAGAAGTATACTGGCCGGCTTTCAGGATGATCGATCTCTGGAGGGCTATCAGAGTGTACCAGCAGCGAGAGCGACGTTTTGGTAAGTAAGCTATTTTCCAGGTTGTACTGCACAAACTGTGATCCTCGGTTAATTAATGGATTCGCCAGATGAAGCAAGCCAAACCTTGCCTAGTAACCATCAGCGATGAAGGCCTGGGAGAGGTGTATCGGTTTAACGATAAAACGACCCTGGTGGGGTGCCACGAGGACATTGATCTTGTCCTGAAAATGCGGGGTGTCGGTGAAAAGCATGCTCTGATAGAAATCAATGACGGTGAGGTGTCCGTGAAGGCACTGGAGGAGAATCTCATTTTAATGGCGGATGAGGTCATTCATGGGTCCACCCCCCTTGCTGAGGGAGCGAAGATAGAAATTGGAATTGCATTGTTTAAGTTCAGGCTTTTTGATGATGAAGACGAGCGATACCATATGTCATTGCGGCAGTTAGCCATTCGCGATGGCTTGACTGGCTTGTATAATGCCAGGTTCTTTTCTGATGCCTTATCCAAGGAGCATGAGTATGGATTTCGAAAGGGCTCTTCCTTAGCGTTAGTTTTTATGGGCATCCATCATTTTAAAGAGGTTAACGATTGGTTTGGCTATGCATTTGGCGATTTTATTCTGAAATCTCTGGCGGAATTGCTGACCACTACCATAAGGGGTTATGACTTGCTGGCCCGGTATGGCGGAGAGGAGTTCGTTTCCCTGATTAGGGAAGAAAGCGAGTTAGCAGTTGGTGAGCTTGCTTACCGAATCTGCAATGAAATACGCGACAGAGTGTTCGATCACAGATTACCGTCAGCATTGACTATCACTGGTGGAATGGGCTTGATCGAAATACAACGGCAGAGGATTTATTGCGGTTGGCCGATGATAATCTCTATGTAGCGAAAGGCAGGGGCCGCGATCAGGTTGTGCCTGATAAGCATGATTTGATTGCCAACGCAAAAAATAAGCCCTCATAGCGTGTCCTGACTAGCGTTGGCAGTTTCAACATTAAATTGTAATTTGGTGAGCTCAGGCGTGGCCGGTAAGATCGGTTCCCCTGCTGCTAATAAAAAAAGCTGCTAATGAATAAAAGCTGTTAATAAAAAAGAAGAGTATGGCATGAGCCTGCAACAACGAAGCGACAAATCTCGTGACCGTCTGTCTTCCCTGGCAAGACTTTCAACCTGGTTCGCCACCTTTGCCTGCTTTTATCTGGTCTATAACCGGACTCAGGCTGCGGCAGCGGAGGATGGCCTTACCGTGCTGAGTTATTTGCGGGTCTTTTTTGAATCAGCCAGCTGGAGCCACTGGCTGCTGCTGATGATTCCTTATTCGTTGTTTTTCTTCTTGGTGGATAGCCACGCAACCTGGCGGGTGATCCGCTGGTTCAATTCATCAGCAGTTCGTTTTCGCGATATATTACCGATACGAGCAAGTGCCTACATACTGTCGTTGCTTAATGAACAGGTCGGCAAGGGTGCTATGTCACTTTACCTGCTTAAAAGGCACCAGATTCCGGGGTGGCAAGCGGTGTCCAGCATGATTTTGCTGGCTATCGTTGAGGTATACCAGCTGCTGCTGTTTTCAGCCCTGGGGGTTTTTCTCTATTTTGACCTGGTAGTTTCTGCATCCAGTATACTGCCCCTGGCCACTATATTGCTTTGGGCTTACGGTATTGCGCTGGTTTTTCTACCGTTACATCTGCTGTATTTTAGCGGCAGGCTGTTCAAGGACTCAGGTTTCAGGGATAAACCCGTTTTCCATGCTTTGCGTCAGGCTCGTTGGCTGGACTATGTGCTGATACTGCTTTGTAAGGCGCCCAACCTGCTGATGGCGATTGTTGTCTATACACTGGCTTTGCAGCTTTTTAGTGTGGATGTCCGGTTTGAACAGATGCTGGCATTTTTGCCAGTCATATTTATTGCTGCGGCCCTACCGCTGCCGTTCCATGCCGGAGCGCTGCTGCTGTGGACGGTGTTGTTTCCTGAGTACCCGGAAGTGGGTGTGTTCTCATTAGTCATGCATACTTTTTTTGTGACTTTTAATGCCTGTATTGGCCTGGTGTTTTTGCCGATCGCTAATCGAGAGTTGTTTCTGGACGGATTATCTTCTACTGAGCCAAAGTAAAGCAGCACGCTCTGTCATTGAGATAAGGGTTGTCAGGACCAGCCCCCAGCCTAAATAATAGAGGGTTGGTGCTGAGAACACTTGCCAGCTCATGCTTGCCTGTATTAACGGAATGGCCGATAAAATATAATACCCAAATCCATTGTATCTGCCTAAACGGTTTGTCCTGAGCGTTTTGCCCTTTAATGCATTTGAATCCAGGACATATTGTACAAAAGCACTGATCAGCAAAATCGGTAGTATCCAGGGTATAAATTTAAGGTAACTGAGAGTGCCCAAAATGACCCCAACCAGGAAAGCATCGGCTGAATGATCGAGCAGTCCGCCGATGGCCGAGACACTGGAGAGTTTTCTGGCAAGCCAACCATCAAGAACGTCTGTAATAATGGCCAGCAGGAATAATGAAGTTGCCACTAGCCAGGTGTTGGTTAGAATAGCTATACAGATACAAGGTGCCAGTAGGTATCTGGATGCACTTAGCCAATTGGGTATAGTCACTTTGACGCCGTGATTGGTGGAATTGAAAGTATTTTAGAGAGCTAGAGGAGTGAATGCCATATGAGGGATCAGATATGAACAAGAGATTTAGCTTACTGCTTGTGCTCGTTTTACCACTTCTATGGGGTATTGGGCCCTGGGACAGGCTGCCGGGTGGTGTACTTAATGGCACAGCGGTTTCTGCTGCCGTTGAGGATTGGTCGTTTGTATCACAAGCCCGCCATTGCGAAGTGGAAACAAGACCTGAATACCCACATTCAGTTACGGTTAACTGCTGGCACGTACAAGGGCAGTTGTATATAGGCTGTATGAATTGTGACGGTAAGGTCTGGTCCAGTTATTTGTCCCAGGGGAAAGCTGTTAGAGTGCGAATTGGCCAGCGCATATTCCCGGTCAGCATGGACCGGGTAATCGATGATGAAGAAATGGCGCGATCCTGGCAGGCCAGGTGGAAGAAAATGGGCAGAGCAGGGCCAGTACCTGAATCGCCCTGGCACTACTGGCTTTATCGTGTGAGTTCCAGGTGAATTTACTGGTCACGGGTGCGAATGGGAGTTTGGGGCGTCGGTTTGTCGGTGAGCTCGGAGGCGAGCACCAGATTACAACTGTAGTGCGCTCAGAGGCTGCGGCCAGGCGTTTGCAGGCCATG
>JAPKEK010000240.1 GCA_028822125.1 Pseudomonadales bacterium
TCCCGCCACAGACAACAATAATATCAACATCTTTGAGTACATCCCGGTCTTGAACACTGTAGTTGACCTTTACTTCAATTCCATCACTAGCTGTGACTGATTCACCTGATTCAGAAATCATTTTCCATGAATAATTAGTTCCGCCACAGACCCGATTAGCCATTCGCAACGGCTCAACAGCTGCAGATAACGACAATAATGTAAATCGATTGAGCAACAAAAACCCAAACCTGACTGGAAGACCTTTGCTAACGAAGGTCTTCATCGAACTTGACTTGGCCATTCTGATGATTTGAGGTGTTCCTGCACACTTATCACCTTTCCCCATTCAGTCCTGGGGTACTTGCTTTCTGTGATATTGCACTGATTTCTGACGATTTGGCAAGTGTTATATCTGCAGTCCTTTCAAGAGATTCACTACTTCCCTTAACTGTACAATATTCTCATTCGATGGGCGGTAGCTGACATAGACTGGTCGAGTAAAAGTAGGTGCACCCTTGACTGCGTGTAGCCACCTCTCATGCTGAATTGTGCTTTCTGCAAGGTACGCTGAGCCACCCTTAGACTCCAGCAGGTTGAGCGCAATTCGCGTTAGATTGACCCAAATCCGAGCGTAAATTCTGTCACCAAATTTTTTCGCATGGAACATGGAAAATTCTGTTCCCCAATCCACATAGACATAATCGCCTTTCAGGGCTGTGGCAACATCAATTTCTGGAACAGTGGAGGCCATGCTCAATTTTAGCAGCCCGACTTTTTCTGACTTAAGCTCCGTTGTCGTCGGGGGCTCATAAAGCAGGACAAAATCCAATGACCTATCCAGAACGCGGCGAACAAGATCCTCTGAGGAGTGGCCTTCAGCTTGAACTGCCAATAAAGGGAACGCATTAATAACTTCCAGCAACTTTTCTTCCATGGCCAATAACCACAAGCCAGAGGTGGCGCCAATATGCATCCGCAAATCAAGTTCCGGCTGAAGCTGAACCTCTTGAACGGTGCGAGCCCAGGCATGTAACATGGTTTCAGCATGGGGAACGAGGCGCTCCCCTTCAGCTGTCAACTGAATATTGCCTCTGTATCTGATAAAGAGCTGTACACCTAAATGAGATTCTAATTGTTTTACGCGAGCAGAAACGGCGGCAGAGGTGAGATAGAGATTTCCAGCTGCGCGAGCAAAGTGCCTGGTCTTGTTTACTTCAAGAAATGTTTTGAGTAGTTCTATATCCATCACACTGCCCGCTAGGTCGGCTCCAAACGCCGTGACACTAACTGTGATCGGACTAGAAGTATAGTGCTGGTCGGCAATTTGTATAATCGAAATTTTTTAACATTTAATCAAATATTTTTTGCTTTACCTCAGAACAAAACTTCCTAAAATGCGGCCTCTAATTCACCTTAACTGGCCAATCACAAATGCCACTTGCGACAAGAACATTACTTATTTCAATAGGTCTGTTGCTAACCGGGCATGGCATTCAGTTAACACTGTTGCCACTCTATGCAAATTTTCTCGGCTGGAGCAAAGAGATCATTAGTCTGACGGGTGCAAGCTATTTTGCTGGGTTTATGTTCGGTTCTCTTGTCATTCCGAGATTATTAACCAAAGCCGGTTTTATCAGAGTATTTCTCACCTTTTCGGCTCTAATGGCAATAGTAATATTGAGTTTGGGGATGTTCCAGAATGTTTTTGCCTGGCTGATATTGCGGTTCCTGACGGGATTATCCATCGTCGCTATTTTTCTCACTGCAGAAAGCTGGCTTAACGCATCAGCTGTGGCGAAGCACCGCGGTAGAATATTATCCTATTATGCACTTGTGTCCCTGTTGGGAGTTGGCCTTGGCCAGACCCTGGCTGGCCTCCTCAGCTTTGAGGACCTCTTACAAGTCTGCGCAATCATCATGTTGCTCAGTTTATTCCCCATTGGACTTTTTTGTTCGGAAGAACCGGCCAGTCCTGAATTTGTTCGAGCGAGATGGGCCGACTTAAATGAAATACCGGCATTTGTTGTCATCGCAATTGTTCTGAGTGCCATCATGTGCGGCAGCATTTGGTCTGTGGCGCCGCTATTTGGACAGGAACGCGGTCTTAACAACTGGGAAATCAGTCTTATGATGAATGCTATCGTATTTGGAGGGGTGTTGTTTCAAATTCCTCTAGGCATTCTCTCGGACAAGTACGACCGAAAAATGGTACTGAGCATCGTTGTACTGGGCTGTCTTTTAGCAGTTGCAGCAATTCCAAGCGCAGAAGATATGGCATTTTTAGGTCTCTGCTTCGTATTTGGTGGTCTCTCCCTCACCCAATATGTACTGTGTGCCGCGTTTGCCAATGAACAAAGCACCCTGAGCAAAGTTAAGACTGCCTCGCTGGTACTGATGTTAAATGGAACTGGTTCTATTGCGGGTCCACTGTTTGTGGCACTGATTTCAATTCATATGGACAATGCTCTCCTGATTGTGTGTGGTTCAAGCATGATTCTATTGTTAATAACGTCGTCATGTATGAGAGGAACAACCCCCCGGGCGACAATATTACCCCTCCCGAGACGATATCGACGTCGGACAATCCATAAAGACCAATCTCTCGCCGCATAAAATATTTAGCATTCGATGAAATTCACCGGCACTTCGATGACATTTGTGGCGAGTCCGCCTCGCGATGTTTCCTTATACTTGTCCATCATGTCTCTGCCGGTGTCGCGCATGGTTTTAATAACCTTGTCGAGGGAGACAAAATGATCACCATCGCCTCGTAGCGCGAGTCTTGAAGCATTAATCGCCTTGATCGCCGCCATGGCATTTCGCTCAATACACGGAACCTGAACCAGACCACCAATCGGATCACAGGTTAATCCCAAATTGTGCTCCATCGCAATTTCAGCGGCATTTTCCACCTGCCAGGGATTTCCTCCCTGGACTTCCGTAAGACCAGCGGCAGCCATAGAGCATGCCGAGCCCACTTCTCCCTGACAACCTACCTCAGCACCGCTGATTGACGCATTACGTTTAAACAGAAAACCTATCGCTCCAGCAGTTAAGAGAAAACGGACAAGCCCATCATCCGTGGATCCCGGAACAAATCGATTGTAATAGTGCATAAGCGCAGGAATGATACCCGCCGCCCCATTTGTGGGCGCCGTTACAACTCGTCCACCCATGGCATTTTCTTCATTGACGGCCAGAGCATACAGACTCACCCAGTCCATAATTGTTAAAGGGTCTTTTAAAGCAGCCTCGGGATGTGCAACAAGATTTTGATACATTTCCGCTGCTCTTCGTTTCACCTTTAAGCCCGGCATCAATCCAGTTGCTTTACACCCATTCTTGACACACTCCTGCATGGTGTTCCAGATGTGAAGTAATCCTTCCTTGATCTCGGCTTCACTTCTCTTGACCTTTTCATTCCTCATCATAGCTTCACTGATGGGGATATCATGTGCCTTACACTGAGCTAGAAGTTCTGCGCCACTCTCGAAGGGATGAGGTAGTGAGGCGCTTTCTTCGATTATAATCGCCTTCCCCATTTGCCCTTCGGTAATTACGAAACCACCGCCAACTGAATAGTAAGTCCTGTCTTCAAGGGTTTCACCATCTTTGTCAAAGGCAATGAGACGCATACCATTTGGATGTGCTGGAAGTGATTTCAGTTTTTCAAAAATGAGATCCTCTTTTATATCAAAGACAATCTCATGTTGCCCACGAATATTGAGGCGATTGTTGTCGCGCATTTTTGCAATTCGAGCCGTAATTTGCGCCACATCAACTGTTTCAGGGCTATCACCCTCAAGACCAAGCAGGACCGCCTTGTGGGTTCCATGACCACGGCCTGTGGCACCTAAAGAACCATAAAGTGTTGCCCGAATCGAGTGAACAGCGCCCAGTTGGTCGCCACCACCGAGGGCATCAGCAAAAAGCAGAGCTGCCCGCATCGGGCCTACAGTATGAGAACTTGATGGGCCGATCCCGATAGTAAACAGATCAAATACGCTGATCGACATTCAGGTTCTGCTCCCAGGCTGGAAAAAGCCGGCCCACAGCTGGTGGCCAGGATCTAATTTAAAACGTGATGTTAATGATCCATCAGTCATTGAATTTTGACTCCAAATTCCCGACCGGAATGAACCAGCCACATGAGCAGGTACTCTTGAAAGCTACGTCTGACAACCAACTCGAAACCGTTAGCCTCATCCACCCGCCCAAACAGCGCTACAGCCTTGGCGAGACCACTCTGTGCACAATCAAGTGGCCGAAATTGATGAGTATGAAAATCAAGTGTACATCCTTTGGCCAACAGTCGTCTGACTTCAGGTCCGTCAATATTTAGCGCAATCTGTCCTCCCGATAAATCAACAACAGAAGTATGCAACTCTTTGAGTGCATCTCGTAATTCGGAGGAAAATTTCCTGGTTCTTGTATCTGCTGAAAGCACCAACCATTCATTTGGGCCGAGCCAGTAGATATGATGCTCTCCAACGGTCATCGTATTGGGCACCAGCGGCAGTTCTTGACCCAGAATCTTCGAGGATTGGGTTAGAAATTTTACCTCATCAGGATTACCACGCAGGTTCAGGTGACTTCTGTCGTGCAGAATTTCAACATTAATAATATCATTACACTCAGGGGCCCCGGCTTCGATCTTCTGGCTAATTGCCTGATTCGAACGCCGAACTGCAAGGAATGCTTCAAGGCCATGTCTTGGATTTACCATTGCTCCATTGTCAGACATTCTGGCGCGCTCCCTTGGGATCATAAAATACGCTTGAGACCACCTTCACTGCGACAAACATTCCGCTCGAGTCACATGCAACTATGGCGTCCCCCATACGCTTATGACCGCCTTGCAGCAGTGCAAGTGCAATTGGATGACCCAGGCAGGCACTATCATACGCAGAAGTCACATGACCCAGCATGGGAACAGGGGCCTCGGCTGTAATCTTGTCCCCTGGAATTGAATTGATTAACTGCATCCCTTCCGTTAGAACGGTGGTGCTATCCACTGATAAGAGCCCTACCAGCTGTTTCCTGTCGGCTCTTACCGAGTCCGGTCTAGCCAACGAGCGTTTACCGAGAAAGTCTTTGTTCCGGGCGAGCAACCATTTCATTTTCAAATCAACCGGTGTAATAGAGCCATCGGTGTCCTGGCCAACGATGACGAAACCTTTTTCAGCACGAAGAACGTGCATTG
>JAPKEK010000241.1 GCA_028822125.1 Pseudomonadales bacterium
CGGTCGGTAGAGGACTGACCTCGGTCATGCATATCTGCGATGACGATGGCAACGAGTTGTCGCCCGGTGAGTCAGGTACCATCTACTTTGAAGGTGGCGGCGAATTTGAGTACTATAATGATGCAGAAAAAACAGCTGAATCACGCCATGAGAAAGGCTGGTCAACGCTCGGTGATGTCGGTTATATGGACGAAGAAGGTTACCTGTATCTGACTGACCGGAAAAGTTTCATGATTATTTCCGGGGGCGTCAATATTTACCCGCAGGAGACAGAAAATCTACTGGTCACCCATCCGAAAGTGATGGATGTGGCAGTATTTGGAGTCCCTAACGAGGATTTTGGTGAAGAAGTCAAAGCTATTGTTCAACCCATTGACTGGGATCATGCCGGTGAGGCGCTGGCGGCAGAGCTTATTGAATTCTGCCGGGACAACATCTCTCATCTGAAATGCCCGAAGAGCGTCGAATTTGAAAGAGAATTGCCGCGCCATCCAACCGGGAAGCTGTATAAGCGACTGTTAAAAGATCGATACTGGGCGGATCAAAAGCCGACCTGATACTCGGGTAAGCACTATCTCCGAGGCGTTTGAGTGCGGCATTGGCCTGATGCCTACTTGGTCGATGGATTGTCACTGCATGAGCAAGTTAGCCGGTGCATACTGGTCGGTCAGTGGCGGAACAGTTTCATCCCAATCCCGGGTAGTCGCCATATATCTGGGAAAGTCCTCGATGTTGATGTAATAGGGCGACAGGCGATGAGCAAGTCGTTTTGCCCGCCCAGCTAGAATATCTCGGGAAGGCAATGGCTGCGGTCCTGATATAATGACTCGGTTGCCGGTCAGAGGCATTTTAAAGTTAAAGAAATTACCAAAAACTGAGCTATAAGTAACTGATTCATAGTGATATAGTTTGGATGTTGAGAAGGTATTGGCGACCACCACACCGGTGCTCGTGAGTAAAGATCTGACTTCTTCAAGAAATTCTCGGGTCATCAGGTGCTCCGGGATGTACTCACCGGTAAACGCATCAAGAATAATGACGTCGTAGCTGTTTTTCCTGATTTGGGCTCTTTTAACGAAGACCCGAGCGTCGGCAATGCTGACCTTGACCTGGTCGGATTCGTTGAATTCAAAGAATTGCTGCGCCACGCGGTACACCGCGGCATCGATTTCAACAACATCAATAATGGCGCTGGGAAATAACTGGCTTAGTGTTTTTGGTAAGGTGCCACCGCCTAGGCCGACAATTAGAATGCTTGCTGGGTTGTCCTGTAATAGCAACGCAGCAAAAGTCATTTTCGTGTAAGGGAATATGACCTCCTGAGGTTTGTCCAAGTTGATGCAGGACTGGCGAGAGTCCCTGCGCCTCATCGTGAATACAAGGCATCTACGGTCCCGTCCTTCCCTGACTTCAATGTTTCTATAAAGTGATTTTTCCTTGTGGATTACTGAATCTGCCTGAGCTGCCTGACCCAGCAGGGTTAGGCAGGCAAGGATGGCTGCCGCTACTACAGACCTGCTCATCTGAAAGATTCCCTGCCAATCCACAGGGCTGCCATACCGGCGGCGCATAGAACGAGAATCATCGAGATGACGATGGTGTTCATTTCAAACCATAGAACCAGGTAGAAGGAAGTCAGCAGCGTGCCCAGTGCACTACCCAACGTGGACACAAAATACAGTCCGCCGGCGACCTGGCCACTGTGCCCCGCATTTTCGACCATGAGCCTGACCGAGTAGGGAGCAATCATCCCGAGAATAGCAGTAGGAACAAAAAACAGCAGGGTGGATGCAATTAATGAACCGTATCGGGGATCCTCTATCTGGGTGAAGACTGATTCCATGGCTAGGTTAGAAAAGAACACGATGGGTAATAGAGCAAGGGCCGCTAACAGAAAAAAAATGCCGAACTTGAACAGGTCTGGATTTCGCAGAGAAAGTTTGCCACCGATCAGGTAGCCAGTGGATAGGGCCACCATGAAGATACTGATGATGCTGCCCCAGACGTAGATGCTGCTGCCAAAATAAGGCGCTAGAATACGACCGCCCAATAATTCGACTGACATGATGATAAAGCCACTGGTAAAAGCAAGGCTCATGACTAACCCCTGGGATGTGATCGTCCGAGCTGGAAGGACGTTGACGGCAGTACTGCTCATAATACCTATCTCTGGGTGATCGGCTGCAGTATACATGATGGTTATTTACAAGCATAAGAATCTACTGCAATGTGTGCCTCAGAACCGCTTTTATGTCAGAATAGCGTCCGAATAATTATTATGGTTTACCTGATTGAAATCCCTTCTGCGATTATTGCCTTATCTTAAGCCTTATAAGGGCCAGGTGATTGTTGGTTTCGTGGGGTTTTTCGGGGCGCGTCTTTTTGAAATCAGCACCTATTATCTTGTCGCTGAAGGTATTGATGCCATTGGCGAGATGCTGTCTGAGTTACCAGCAGCATTTCCCTACTCGGTGGGTGAAATTGGCTTGTTCATTGTGCTCACCGTGCTGCTGAGATTTGTATTTGTGGTTCAGGCCCGTCGGGCTTTTCGCCGGGTAGGTCAACAAGTCTCCTTTGATCTAAGAGAGCAGTTATTCGCATCGGTTCAGCAACAAGGCAGTGATTTCTTTTCGCGTATTGGCGTGGGCGATATCATGACCCGCGCAATCCAGGATATTTCACTGGTTCAGCGGCTGATTGCTTTCGGCCTGATCCAGATAGTCATTATGGTGTATGCGCCGCTGTTTGCCTTGTCTGCCATGTTCGTGAAGTCGGTGAGTTTAAGCCTGCTGATACTGCCACTGCTGCCTTTGATTTACATTTATGCCCAATGGGTTGCAACTAAAATGGCCGTTACTTCAAAGGCCGTACAGGAGTCATTGTCCGAACTTGCTGCCCATACCCATGAAAACCTCAGTGGTATCCGGACAATTCAGGCCCAGGCACAGGAAGAAAATGAAATAAGACGTTTTTTTCGAACCAACGATCAGTATGCCAGCGCTTTCTACGAACAGGCCCGAATTGGTTCTTTAATGTCTGCCTGGATGCCCTGGCTGACCGCCTTGTCACAACTGACTATTATTGTTTACGGTGGTCACCTGGTGTTGATCGGAACTTTATCCGTTGGTGATCTGATTTTCTTCCTGGCATGCTTAAACATGTTGTTGCAACCGATCAGAATGGCGGGATTTTTCATCACCCTGGTTGCCAGGGCAAGTGTCGGGGTCGATCGGCTCTGTGAAATATTTGATGCGCCTGCGGAGATTGTGGACCAGCCCAGTGGACGCACCGCTGCCAGCATACGAGGGAGTTTTGTTATCCGCGACCTGAGTTTCACTTATCCCAGGAGCCCACATCCTGTGCTGAGTAATATCAGTCTTTCCATCAAAGCCGGGGAATCCATTGGTATTGTCGGCAGAGTGGGTTCGGGAAAATCTACCCTGTTAAAGCAGTTTACTCGAATGCTGGACCCACCAGCGGGCACCTTATTCCTCGATGACATTGATGTCAGGGAGTATCCGTTAGCGCTACTAAGATCGCAGATTGCGCAGGTCCTTCAGGACCCTTTCCTGTTTGGCGAGCCACTTCGTAGTAACATCAGCTATGATGATCCTGAGCGCGACCTTGAATTTATCTGGGAATCAGCCGATTCGGCAGCCTTGCGAGGAACGATAGAGGAGTTCCCCAAGCAGATGGAAACGCTAGTTGGTGAGCGAGGGGTTACCTTAAGTGGCGGCCAGAAACAGCGCACAACCCTGGCTAGAGGTTTAATCCGGGATTCAGCCGTGCTTATTCTTGATGATTGTTTCAGTTCCGTTGATACCGAAACTGAAGAGCACATCTTAAGCCGGTTAAAACAGCTGCGAGACGGTAAAACCACTATTTTGGTCAGCCATCGAGTGTCTACCCTAAGGCATACCGATCGTATCGTCGTGTTGGAGGAAGGTCGTATTGCAGAGCAGGGAACGCATCGTCAGCTACTCGACCTTGATGGTATCTATGCGGAGCTGGAACGCCTGCAGACGCAGGGCATGTCGCCTGCTAAGCCCGTAGCAGAGCCGGTGTAAGATGAATACTATTACCAAGGCTGAAAACACTAAGCCCGGCAAAGAGCGCGATCATGCCATGTTTGATGCGGAGCTTTCTGGTGCAGTACTTAATTTTCACTTACTGAAACGCATTGTTTCGTGGCTGAAACCCTACCGCATTAGATTGCTGGTCAGTGGCGTGCTGGTGTTAATCGCCAGTTTCACATCGGTGGTTATGGAAGTGGTGATCAGCAGAGTCCTGGTGGACTATATCATCGTTGGTGATGCTAATAGCGTCATGCCGGATCTCGGTATGATCGAGGTGACTCAATCGGTAGAAGCACTGTTTGCATTGCCGCCTCTGTATGCAGCCGGTGTTATTTTCTTTGTCTTGATGAGTCTGTCAGCCGTGCTGGGTCACTGGCACAGGTTGACTTTGATTGACGCGATTGTACGGGCATTGAGGGATTTGCGGCAGGACCTGTTTTCTCACCTGGAGAGTCGTCCCAGTTCTTTTTATGATCGAGTTCCGGTGGGAAGGATCATGACCCGGGTGACCAATGATGTTGAAGCTCTTTATGAGATGCTGCGGGGAATGGCCAGCCTGCTGGGTGAATTCGTGCCGTTTCTGGTTGCCTTGACCATTATGCTGTCAACCAGTGTGGAGCTGACCGGTATTTTATTATTGCTGGTGCCTATTGTTGGTGTGGCTACATTTTTTTTCAGAAGGGCAACCAGGGAAATTTTCCGGCGGGTCAGGAACAGTGTTTCCTCTTTGAATCAGTATCTTCAGGAAAACCTGTCGGGTATGCAGGTTGTACAGCTGAGCCAGAGGCAGGATCGAAATAGATCAGAATACACCAGGATTAATAAAGAGAACCTGAATCAGGAATTCAAGTCCATCGACCTGGCGACTTTTTACGGTGCCTTTAATGATTCTCTGTCCTCCATTGGGCTGGGAATTATTATCTACTATGGGGCAGGCGCGGTAGTGCAGGACGTTATGTCTCTGGGTGGCGTTATTCTGTTTACCCGGTTCATGAATATGTTATTTACGCCGGTTGTGATGCTCGGTGAGCAGTTGAATGTGCTGTTTAGAGCAATGGCAAGCGGCGAACGTATTTTCCAGGCGCTGGACTGGGATGAGCAGATTCAC
>JAPKEK010000242.1 GCA_028822125.1 Pseudomonadales bacterium
AGTCGAACCATGCTGCGATGAACGTTGGAGCTAGCTGAGTGGCGTTACGCAATAATGCTTCTGCATCCTGTAAATTTTTGCTAGCTTGCCTGTAAGCTCGAGCTAGATATCGCATGGCATTAACATCTTCGGGGTTACTTTTCAGTATGGCGTGGAAAGCTTGGATAGCTTCTTCGATCTGCTGATTATTGAGTAGTGCGGCAGCCTCTATAATCGCTTTTCTAGCCGGGTCGCTATCAATATAGGATTGAAATTCTTCATCTGCTTCCTTACCTCGCCCCGCTGCTGCCAGGGCCTGTCCTAGCTTTTTGTGGGCCAACGGTAAGGCAGGTTGGAGTCGGGTAGCGTGCTCTAACTCCGGTATAGCGTCATCAAACCGTGATTGCATTGCAAGCACACTACCTAAGTCTTCGTGCAGTTGAGGGTAGTCAGGAGACAATGATATGGCAAAACGCAACTTTTCTTCCGCTTCTATCAGGCGCTTCTGTTTCATCAAAGCGTGACTGAGTAAGCGAAGGTGTTCGGTGCAGCCTGGATTCTGCTTTAAATAATCACGGCACAACTCTTCTGTTCGCAGCGGGCGATTGGCGCGCATAAAACCAATGGCTTGTGCGATGCTTTTTTCCTTGGTGCTAGCTGATTCATTCATAAGGGAGTGGCCAACTTTGATTTTCCTGCGTCAGGTGGCACATAATCAAAAATGAAGGAAATACGATCTTCTTTGCCCATATTCAGGACACTATGCTTTTTCTGATTATTGATTTCATACGCTTTGCCTACTTCGAACGAGTAGGGTTTGCCCTCAATCATAAAGCGCACCGCTGGATTGGAGGTTATTGGGACATGGATACGATGACTCATATGGAAGGATTTGAGGGCATCAATATGCGGGTTAATACGCCCACCAGCAATTAACCTGGCAGCCATGGCCCTTATTACAATGCCACCTTTAGCATAATAGGTCTCAATTATTTCATTAACGAGCGGCATCGCAGTAACAGCGAGATGCTCCCAGCCGGATTCATGATGAACTTCTCCTTCTGGCCAGGTTTCATCGCAGAACAACAGCACAATTGATTCGGTGTCTTTGTGCACTTCATAACTTTGTTGGCGTATTAACTGTTCCTGCCATACCTGAGGTTCCAGAGCGATGATGGCGTCTGCTAAGGGCTGAACATTTACCTTACCCAGATAGCGCTGTGCTTTTTCAATATTCACGGTTTTATTCTTTACTATTTTTAAAAACAGTTCAATGAAGACTTTTAACATGCAGCACGGGGTGATGCCTGTCCTGGCCTGAATGCGTTGCTGCAATCTGGTTCAATGGGCGGTATTTTAAGCAACGAATTGTGATCAGTTATGGCAGGTGTGCCTGGTAGGTTAGATACTGGTTTTAGGGTCGAACATATGATCTGGATTTAGAACCGCTGGTGTATTGTAGTAATATCGTGAGCTCGTTTTAAACTTTGCCAGTTAGAGACGCATGGCGGCTAACTATGGGGTGTTGATTTTCCTGGCTGCCTGTTCGGTATTTGATAAAATCTCTAAAATGCAGGAGTAATCCAGAGGTGGTGACCGGTTTTCTTGGGGCTTGGATATAGCGATGATGGCGCAACAGCAAAGCCGGAGATCCCCATTAACGGGTCACAAGATGCTGTATCTTGCGGTTTTTGCTTCGATTTTTCTGCATGCGCTGATCTTTACTTATAACGGCGCTGTCATTAACACAAGCCAATCCAATCGTACTTTGAGTGTGGTGCTTAACAAACCAATGCCAGCGCGTCCCCGGGTTATCAACCAAGGGAGTAGGTACGTGCCGGTGGATAAGTCTGTGCCCAGGCGAACAAGGGTCATCCCGGATGAAGCCAGTCAGCAGCAGCTGGAACCCGTGATTGCCGCGCCCGTAATGCAGAAGCCGCCACAGCAGCAGTGGCCCTCAGCGCCGAAAAGCGGCTGGGGGATGTATCGTCAGGTGATAATGACCATCCGTAAAGGTGCTTTTACACACTCACTGTCGCAACGCACATTCAGCGTCGATGATCTACCGATGTACACTGCTTCAGGACCAGACTACCAGGTTCGTCCGAGCATACTGCCGATTATGGTCTCTCTGCCGAGTCGGGTTGAAATGCTAGACCGCCATGGGCAAGCCATGATAAAGACCACGGATGGCTTCGGTAACGTTGTTTGTATGCAGGAGCGCGGCGACTGGAGTGATGGCGGCATTCATTTCAAAGGAGCAGCCGATAAAATGAGAAATCCGCGGTTGATGTATCGCCTTAACAAGGCTCAATGTGGGCACCTCAGATAGTCTGAGTACAGATCCTATTTGAGACCAGCCATTAGAGTTAATAACCGGCTTGGATGATGTTCTGAGGGTTACATGGGTTGAGCTAGGTTATGAACAATCTTGCCGGGCATAGAAAGCTGCGTGCCTGGCAATTCTGTTATTCGTTTACTTTCCGGAATAAATCGCCGGGCGTTTTTCCAGAAATGCGGCAACGCTCTCCTTATGGTCTTTTGTTCCGGAGAGAAAGCGGAGGCTTTCTGCCAGATGTTGTTCCATTTGGTCGGTTTTCTGGTCGCGCTTCAGATTTAAACCTGTTTTTGCGCGTTCGACCGCCAGAGGCGCATTTGCAGCAATCTTTGCAGCCAGGTCCAGTGCTGTCGCCATTAATTCATCGGCCTGTACTACTCGGGAAACCAAGCCGGCTTGCAGTGCCTGGTGGGCATTGATGATCTCTCCGGTTAATAACATTTCTGCCGCTAAAGCAGGCCCGACAATCCCTGGCAGTAAATCGAAGCTAATCGAAGTAGCAATAATTCCGCGGCGGATAAACATCTCGCTGAATCTAGCGCTGTCAGATGCAATGCGTATATCGCAGAGTAAGCTCAGCTCCATGCCAAAACCAACCGCTGCGCCGTTAACAGCATTGATAATTGGACATCTGGACGCCCGCATAGCCGTTACCACGGCCGGCGTTGTCGAAGCTGGTTGATTGTCCTGCGTATTCAGGGTTGAGGATAGTCCGCCTGAGGAAGCCATTATTTCCACGACATCGTCGCCGCTACAGAAACTGCGACCGCGGCCAGTGAAAACAATACATCTGACAGTGCTGTCTTCATTGGCAGCAAGAAAGGCCACATTCAGGGCCCGATAGGTCTCGAAGTTGATGGCGTTGTGGCGTTCAGGTCGGTTTAATGTGATGGTGGCAATATGATTCTTGATTTCGTATAAAACAGTATCGCTCATAGTTAACTCCCTGATCGCTGGCAAGTGATGGGCTGGGCGCCTCGTCTGACACAGTCATCGCAGATGGAAACAGGTAACGCGTTGCCCTGTGGAACAATAGCGGCTCTTGTTGTCGGCTTAGAATAGATTATTCAGCAGGTTTCTGGTAGTGGCTGGGCCGGCAGAATTGGATTCAGCGATAGGCTTCAAGTGACCAAAACCGGTACTATTGGCGAATCATGAATCACCTGGGATAGGGTCACCACAGGAATAGTCGGTTGTAACAGGGTTAGAGGAATTAAGAGGGCATTCTTTGATTTACACTTTACCGCCCGCGAGGATCTTTTTAAGCGTCATGCTAGTTGATATAGATGGTTTATCATGGAACTTCGACTTAAGAGTTCTGGGCCAGTCATTAAAACTCGATGAGCGTAGCAGGCTCATTCAGCGTCACCACTGGACAGGTCCATGTTTACTCTGATCGACTGGCTAGTGGTTGGCCTCTACCTGGCAGGCACAACCTTTCTTGGTCACCGACTGCGTGGCCCTCAGTCCAGCACCCGAGATTTCTTTCTGGGTGATCGCAATGTTCCGTGGCAGGCTGTTACAGCCTCATCTATTGCAACCACTATCAGTGCAGTTACTTTTATTTCTGTTCCGGCCCTGGTTTATGCCGATGCTGGCAATCTGGTTTATCTGCAGTTTGCCATAGCTGGAATCATCAGTCGCATTATAGTCGCTTACTGGCTGGTGCCAATCTACTATCGAAGGCTCTACTTTAGTCCCTATGATTTCACCACAGAACGCCTGGGTGCCTGGGCTGGTCGTCTGGCTTCATCGCTGTTTCTCGTCGGTGGCGTGCTCGGCCAGGGTGTTCGAGTCTATGCGACCGCCCTGGTGCTCGAATTGCTTACCGGCTGGCCACTCAGTCAGAGTATTGTGCTGATCGGTATTTTCAGCATTCTGTGGACCTGGATGGGTGGTATTCGAACGGTCATCTGGACTGATGTGGTGCAGTTTTTCATCTTAATCGGCAGCGCTTTGTTTGTACTTTTTTTCATTCTGGGGCAGTTAGACCAGGGCTGGAGCGAAATAATCAAGCTGGCCGGTTCCGCCGGTAAATTGGACCTTGTTGACTGGTCTACTGATCCTAGAGTGGCGATGACCTTCTGGGCAGCACTGATTGCTATGCCTTTTCAGAATGTCGCTGTTTATGGCACCGATCAGCTTTTTGTACAAAGGTTACTGTGCTGCAGGGATGAAAATGCCGCGCGAAAGGCGGTTCTGTGGAGTACGGTAGGTGAGATTGTACCCATGATCATGCTTGCTGTCGGATTAGCACTTTATGCCTTCTACCAGTATCAGCCGTTGCCGGCCGAGCTTTCAGCATTGGTTGCTGAGCGTGGAGACAGGATCTTCCCTGCGTTTATTCTCTCTGAATTGCCAGTCGGCGTACGCGGCCTTATGATTGCGGGTCTACTCAGTGCCGCTATTTCCAGCCTTGATTCCATTCTTGCTGCTCTGGCCCAGATAACCTATAAATTGCTGTTCTCGACCAGGGTAAAAGCGATTTCAGCGGTTACTGTCAGCAGGGCAATTGTGCTTTTCTGGGGGTTAATTCTTTGCTTGATGGCAAACGGGCTGGCGAATACACGCCTGAACCTCATTGATCTTGCTTTTACCATGACAACCTATACTTATGGTTCACTGCTGGGCGTCATGATTATGAGTATTCTGGGTATGCGCCGGGGTTACCTGATTGTGCCAGCAGTCCTTGCCAGCATTTCGTTAGTTATCATCGTTAATCATCCAACCCTGCTGTTCCGATCTGGCGCCAACCCAGGGCCGCTTTTGGCCTGGCCATGGTTGTTTCCTCTGGGAACCTTATCTTGTGTGTTGTTTGCCTATGGCATCGATCTGATGGGTTGTTATAAGGATAAATTCCGG
>JAPKEK010000243.1 GCA_028822125.1 Pseudomonadales bacterium
ATTGAAAATTTACCTTCTCGCGATCTGATGGACGAATATTTTGACAACAGTAATTTAAAAGCTATTTTAAGCTGGGATGGCTTAATCGGTTCGAAAATGGCTCCTCGTTCTCCAAATGCCACCATTCTGACAATGCTTTATCGAATGTCGGGTGTACATAATGGAGCGCACTCACTACCAGCCGGTGGTATCCAGGCTTTAATAAGCGCACTTTATTCGGCAGCTATCAAAGCAGGCGCTGAACTCAAAACGCAAACCCCGGTTAAAAAAATTATTGTTGAAGCGGATGATACGTTGAATCATGAAAAAGGTGGCCTAAGAGCGACTGGCGTTGAATTATTAGAAGGTCAGATCATTAAAGCAGATCGCGTTATATCAGCTACAGACCCTAAGCGTACTTTTATTGACTTGATCGGTGTTGAGCATCTTGAAATTGAATTTGCCAATAGAATTCGCCGCCTGCGCTGTGATGGTCTGGTTGCAAAACTTCATCTGGCGCTTAAAGGACTACCGGTATTTAACGATCTGAGGAAACCAGATGGGCGGTTAATTATAGCACCCGAGTTAGATGCTCTGGAGTTTGCATTTGATAATGCCAAATATGGTGAAATCCCTGATCACCCGGTAATGGAGATAGTGATACCTAGTTTACATGACCCCTCTTTAGCGCCAGACGGGCATCATGTTCTTTCTGCACATGTGATGTATGTGCCCTATCAATTAAGGGGTGGTTGGACTGAGCAGGCAAAAACCCGCTTGTACGATCGAGTGATCGATACCCTTGCGGAATATGCTCCCGGGATTAGAGATGAAATAATTCACGGCGAATTGTTAACGCCTTCAGACCTTGAGCAGACTTACCGAGTGACAGGCGGACATTGGCATCACGCTGAATTATCAATGGACCAGATATTAATGATGCGGCCAACCTATCAAGCGGCTCAATATAGTACCCCGTTACCGGGATTGTACTTGTGTGGTGCTGGCAGTCATCCCGGAGGAGGCTTGATGGGTGCTCCTGGCCATAATTGTGCTATGGAGGCGCTGAAATGAACGTTTCCGCTAAAACCGGGACTTATGATGCCATCATCATTGGCGCTGGCCACAATGGATTAACCAACGCGGCTTATTTAGCAAAGGCAGGACTCGATGTTTTAGTCGTCGAAAAGAACGATTATATTGGCGGTGCAACCGTGAGTCGCGAACTGCATGAGGGCTGGCTCTATTCCAGTTGTTCCTACGTGTGCAGCCTTATGCGCCAGTCCTTGCATCGTGATCTCGACCTCACTCGACATGGTTTGATGCTGGTACCTTATATGGCAACTGTTACGTTTGGAGATAAAGGTAATACATTCATTGACTATGCCAGCGAAGCGGCAAATTATAATGCCCTGAAAAAGCATAATCCGCACGATGCGGATGCTATGTTTCGCTTTCAAACAGACTTAACTCGATATGCACAACTTATTCGTAAAACGCTATTACGTACACCGCCAGATCCCACCTCTTTTAAGCCACGAGATATCAAGGAACTGATATGGCTTGCCAAAACTTTCTGGTCACTGGGCGAAAAAGAGCTGTACGAATACATTCGTTTTTTTACCATGAGTGCGGCAGATTTTTTAGAAGATTACTTTGAAGATGACTTGATCAAGGCATCGATGGCGGGCCCCGGTATTATTGGTACTGCATTGGGCATTTACTCGCCTGGCTCGGCTTATGTTCTTTTACACCATGTCATGGGCGATGTTGACGGCAATATCGGAGCATGGGGTCTGGCAAGGGGCGGTATGGGTGCAATTGCAAATGCAGTTGCTGGTGCGGTTCAAGAGCACGGCGGAGAAATTCGTACTAACGCCGGTGTACAGCAAATTCTAGTGAAAAAGGGTAAAGCTGTTGGTGTTGTCCTGGAAAACGGTGATGCGCTTTATGCCAATATTGTTGTTTCGAATCTCGATGCGAAACGTACCTTTACCCAGTGTATGGATAAAAACGATTTACCACCGGGTATTTATGAGCGCGCAAAGAATTTCAAAATTCGTGGTTCGTCCGGCAAAGTAAATATAGCACTGTCAGGGCTGCCTAGATTTAACGGTGTACCGGATAACCGCTATATCAACCGTGGTGGTCAGGTATTCTGTGGCTCTATGGAAACCATGGAACGGGCCTACGACTGCTGGAAGCATGGTCGATGGTCCGATGATCCATTTATTGAATCCGTGATTCCTTCGGCATGGGATCCCACAGTGGCGCCCCCCGGTAAACACTGGATGTCTAATTTTATCCAGTATTGCCCTGCCACACTGGCAGACGGCCCCTGGACGACAGACAAGCGTGACGCGTTCGGTCAAACGGTTATCGATAAAATCGAAAGATATAGCCCGGGCTTTAAGGACCTGATTGTGCATATGGAAGTGCGTACGCCTCATGATATTGAAAATGAAGTGGGATTGACCGAAGGTAATATATTCCAGGGCGAGCTAACCATTGATCAGTTGTTATTTAATCGACCTTTCCCGGGGTATGCACAATATCGGATGCCGATTCAGAATCTGTATATGTGCGGTTCATCTACCCACCCTGGAGGGGGGGTCTCGTCAGCCTGCGGTGCAAACGCAGCGCGTGAGATTCTGATGGACTTAAAACGACCTAATACAGTACCTGAAGACGACTTTTACGACGAATAAATATGACTATGAATACAGACGCACAAACAGATCCTTTTGCCGGTGAAAGACTGAAAGAAACGCACTTCCATCCGAGACAGGCAGCGCTCAATCTACGCGAAGCCTGGTCCAGTTGGAATGGCTACAAGTTTGCCGATTGTTATTACGATGAAGAGTATGAGTATTTTTGTGTGCGCAATACCTGCGGCACTTATGACATCTGCCCCATGCAGAAATACGCTATCAGTGGCAGCGATGCGCAAGCCATGCTTAATCGAATGGTGACAAGAGATGTCAGCAAGCTAAAAGAAAATCGCGTCACTTATGTATGTTGGTGTACCGATGAAGGTCGAATGATCGACGATGGCACTATTTTTAGATTGGGCCCTCAGAATTTCATGTTGACCTGTGGAAGCCCAAGTATTGCCTGGTTAAATAAAAGCGCTTTCGGCTTTAAAGACGTCAGCATTGTTGATAGGTCAGATAATATTGCTGCTTTATCTCTTCAGGGTCCAACGAGCTGTGAAGTTCTCAAAAAAATGGGGCTGACCGCTATCGAAAACTTAAAACCCTTCGGCATCCAGAAATTCCCGTTCCATGCCGGTGAGATCATGGTGTCGCGAACAGGCTTCACTGGTGATCTGGGTTATGAATTATGGGTTGCGCCGAATCTCGCACTGCCTATGTGGGACGCGCTTTATGCTGCTGGAGAGGATTACGGTATACAGCCCTATGGTGAGTCGGCTACCAATCTGGCACGTTTAGAGGCAGGCTTTATTATGCCCGATATGGAATTTAACGAAGCGCTGAAGACAATTCACTTTGAATATGATCAAACGCCTTTTGAACTTAACCTCGGATGGTTAGTTGATTTCAAAAAGCCGCACTTCAATGGCCGCCAGGCTTTGCTAAAGGAAAAGCTAAACGGCCCAGAATATACCCTGGTGAAACTGGATATCGAAGGTAATAAGCCGGCAGAAGAATCACATCTCTATCTTGATGAAGCCTGTAAAAAAAGCATTGGTTACGTTACATCTGCCATGTGGTCGCCTGTGGTTAAGGCCAATATCGCATTGGCTAGGGTAAAAACCGAGTATTTGAAAGGGCCTATCTGGGCAGAAATCTATTATTCCAAAGAACTGCGTCACAATCACAAGGTGGTTAAGTGCAAGTTGCAGCATAAGCCTTTCTGGGCACCCGAGCGCGCCAAGGCAACACCACCACCGGCGTTCTAAAGATGAGTAACCCAACTGACAGGGAAGAGGTCAGTGGGGTCTGATCCCCCGCTGCATTAACGCTCTGTGATACTCTAATATTAATGAGAGCCCGGAAGGTGAATTTGAAATGGCTATCGAGATTGAGACACGAGGTGAGAAGACTGAGCATGGTTGGCGTGACATCGATGGATTTGTGGGACCCATGCAACCGGGGTTCGGACCTCGAACAGACCCTAAAGGGCCATTCCCCACAGGACCGGATATAGGTGAGCAACTTCCTGTGTTCTCCTGCCAGGATGTATTGGCCAATCCCTATCATTACACTCATGAATCTAAGCCGACCATCATGTTGTTTTTTCGGTCTGCTGTCTGGTGACCCCCTTGTCGTACGCAACTGGTCGAGTTGCAGGAAAAAATGTCAGCGTTTGAAGCCCTGGGCATCAAAGTGCTTGCCCTGAGTTACGACGAACCTGACGCCCTAAAGGATTTTCAGGACGCTTACGGTATTACCTATACGTTACTATCAGATCCTGACTCCAAGGTCATCCGCGACTATGGAATACTGAATACGCTAATTGCAGAAGACGATCATCCATGGTTTGGCATTCCCTTTCCCGGAACCTACGTTACAGATTCCCAGGGTGACATTACTCACAAATTTTTTGAGAACAATCTTGTGTTGCGGGTTGGGCCTGAGGAACTGCTTAGAGCCGTAGATGGTGAAGCACTCCGTGAATACGCTGGCAACCCCATAGCGCCGAAGGCAGATGCTCTCGAAACTCAACCTCAGGTATTTCTGGAAGGTCAACAGTTGGCCGTGGGAGTGCTGCAACAGCTTGTGTGTCAGATAGTAGTACCGGAGGGTCGACACCTTTACGCCGATCCCGCGCCTGAAGGTATGGTGCCTTTCACAATGACCCTTGACCCACAATCTAAATTGGTTACTCAAGAACTCATTCGTCCGATGAGTGAAGCGCACACGGTGACAGGCACAGGTGAGGTGATTCAAGTGCACCATGGACGGGTTGAACTAAGATTACCAATCACTGCAAATAAACCAATTACTTCCACAACTGGATCAGCAGCGTTGGATCTGGCCGGCGAGGTCTGTTGGCAGACCTGTGACGATGAGGTTTGTGATGTGCCACGACGACTTCGATTTGAATTCAGTGTGCCCGTAGAAGGCCCTGTCGCGAACGGATTTATGACCAACCCTGGGAACTCCAGGGTCCGAGAAATGAATGACATGAAACATTTCAGAAAAATGTCATCCCGGAGACAAAAC
>JAPKEK010000244.1 GCA_028822125.1 Pseudomonadales bacterium
TGCACAGGGTCGGAACATTAGGACCATCGAGTCCCTGAAACAGAATGATAATTTTAGTGCAGTACAAACTGCCTGGCTTGAGGAGGACGTTGCCCAGTGCGGATATTGTCAGTCGGGCCAGATTATGGCCGCAACCGCATTACTTGAGAAGAACCCTGATCCAGATGAAGAAGCGATCAACGAGGCGATGTCGGGACACATTTGCCGCTGCGGCACTTATCCCCGTATTAGACTTGCAATTAAAAGCGCCTCTCACCGATTATCCCGGGGTGAGTCATGAGCAGCACAACCCGTCGTGACTTTCTGAAGCAATCTGCGGTCGCGAGCGCGGGCACCATTCTGGTTGGATTTCAGCTTCCCGTGTTTGCGAAAAAAGAAGCCCTGGTAACCGATGCATTTATTCGCCTTGAACTTGACGGTGCAGTAACACTGATGATGAATCACGCTGAATTCGGAAATGGTGCCTACACCAGTCTGTCAATGATGGTCGCTGAAGAATTGGACCTCGACTGGCAGACCATCAAGCTGGAAGCTGCGCCTACAGAACAACGTTACTACAGCCCGCTGTTCGGTGAGTACCTAACTGCCGGGAGTGTCTCCACGGCGAGTTCCTTTATGCCGATGCGTGAAGCTGGCGCCAGAACCAGACAATTGCTGCTTGAAGCAGCGTCGATCCACTTTAATGCGCCGATCAATTCGCTGCGAACAGCCAACAGCAAGGTGCATCACCAAGATGGCAGATCTGTTTCCTACGCGGATTTGATCAGCGTAGTGGAAGCTAATGGCTTGAAGCCACCTGAAAAAGCCAAACTAAAGAACCCGAATGAGTTTGCAGTATTGGGCAAACCCCAGAGACGAATTGAAGCACCAGACAAGGTAGACGGTTCTGCAATCTTCGGCAGTGATATCCGATTTGACGACATGCTGTTCGCATCTGTCGTTCGCCCACCTGTGTATGGCGGGTTTGCACGGGATTTCGATGGGACTGCTGCTAAGGCTATCAAAGGTGTTGTCCGGGTCAAAAAAATCGACGCAGGAATTGCAGTACTCGCCCGAGATTACTGGACCGCAAAGAAAGCAGCTGGTCTGGTAAAAGTCAACTGGGAAAACGGTGGTAACGGCAGGCTTTCAACGACGGGTTACTCGATTGAGTATCGAAAATTGAGCGACAAACCAGGATTGCTGGCAGAAAATATCGGCAAGGCCGAACAGATCATTGCTGAAACCGAAGATGGACTGGTGATCGAGTCGGTCTATGAAATGCCTTATCTCGCTCACGCAACCATGGAGCCGATGAATTGCACGGCCAAGTTAGCGGGTGATCACTGTGAAATCTGGGTCGGCACCCAATATCAAAGTAACGATCGTACCGTGGTTGCAAAAATGCTGGGTGTCCCGGAAGAAAACGTCGTTATAAATCGAACCCTGTCGGGTGGCACTTTCGGGCGAAGGGCGAGCAAAACTGCCGACTTTGTCACTGACGCCGTGCAGGCAGCCAGTGGTGAAAACGTCCCGGTACAGGTGATCTGGTCTCGTGAAGAAGATATTCGTGGAGGCCACTATCGACCACAATTTATTCACCGCCTCAAGGGCGTGCTCGATAAGGAAGGATATCCACTGGCCTGGCATCAAAGAGTGGTTGGCAAATCTATCATGCAAAACACTAAGCATGATCCGGCCTATATGGTGAGAGGCATGGACATCTATTCACTGGATGGCTGTTTGCAGGAACCGTTTGGTGTCTTCCCTTACGGCACGTCCTACCAGATACCCAATCATCGAATCGAAAGCCACAATCCCCCAAAGACTGGCGTTCGACCACATGAATGGCGAGCCGTCGGACATACCCATACAGGTATCGCTTACGAATGTTTCCTCGACGAGCTTGCGGACAAAGGTAACAAGGATCCCCTTGATCTGCGTCTTCACCTGTCACGAAATCACACGCGCATGCACGACCTGTTACAGAAGCTGAAGAAAGTTTCAAACTGGGAAAAGCGACTTGAAGCAGGCAGAGGTCGCGGTATGGCTGCCCGGGTTTATTCCAACTCGTGGATTACACAGTCAGTCGAATTGACGGTTGATGAAGACGGCAGCTATTCGGTCGACAAAGTTTTTTGTGTCGTAGATTGCGGTTTCGCCGTCAATCCATTGGGAATCCAAGGGCAGATTGAAGGTGGCATTATGCTGGGGCTGAATGCCGTTGCCTACGGTGCCATCGATGTTGTTGATGGCCGGGTTGTACAGAGCAATTTCCATGATTATCGGCCACTCAGAATACACCAGATGCCCGAGGTGGAAGTACACATCATACCGAGTGAGCATCCTCCTACCGGCGTTGGTGAACAATCCACTACCCCCATCGCACCAGCCATCGTCAACGCAATTTTTAACGCAACCGGAAAGCGAGTGCGAGACTTCCCACTGGATCGCCAGGGTTTTGTTCTAAAGGGCTAATTACAGATGCGAGAGTCCGAACTACTGAATCATTCAGGGCTGCTGATCAGTGCCTGCCTTGGCGTCATCTGCAGCTCGATCGTACTGCCATTTTATTCCATTGGCGTTTTCGTGATCCCGATCACCACAGAGTTTGGCTGGACCCGGGCTGAGTTCCAGTTGGCAATTCTATTTAGTACAGGTACCGGCATCATGACAGCACCCGTTGTCGGCATGCTGATAGAGAAATTTGGCGCTAGAATAGTCGCGCTTTGCGGGCTTGTAGGACTCAGTGCTGCGTTTCTATTCGCGGCTACCACATCAAATCTCTGGCAACTCTATGCTGCCTACACATTAATGGCGCTTTTGGGCGCTGGAACTATTCCCGTCACCTGGACTGCCGCCGTGACGGCGCAGTTTGAAACCCAACGCGGGTTCGCGCTGGGCCTGGTACTCAGTGGCACCGGTTTGTGTGCAGTCCTGATTCCACCTGCTGTTGCGTTTATTACTGAAACCTGGGGTTGGCGCATGGCCTACATTTTTCTCGCATGCCTGCCTGTATTTGTTTCAGGACCCGTGGTATTGCGATGGTTCTGGCCACCGGGAGAGGCGAAAAGTAAAGAACACGCTGCCGCGCCAGAGAAAGGTCTTTCCTTGGCCGAGGCCATGCGTGGCTATCGATTCTGGGTACTGCTTGTTTCAATATTTCTTGTCTACATCGCGATGTCCGGTATGGTACCGAACCTGATCCCTGCACTAACGGACGCGGGAATACCCGTGGCAGATGCCGCAAGGGCGATCAGCGTATTCGGCATCGCCGTTATCGCTGGCAGACTCATTGTTGGCTATCTGGTGGATTCACTATGGGCGCCTGGTGTTGCTTTTGTGGCGATCTGTCTGCCAGTGGCAGGTAGCCTTCTGCTAGTCGACATCACTTCAGTTCACCTGGCGATGTTTGCAGCTTTCCTGCTGGGACTGGCAGCAGGTGCGGAATTGGATCTGATGAGTTTTCTTGCTGCTAAATATTTTGGACTTCTACACTACCCGCGTATCTATGCTTGGATGTACGCAGCACTGGCGCTGGCATCAGGAATTGCGCCGATGCTATTCGCATGGGTGTTCGATCAGACTGCGAGCTATGACATTGGCTTCATGGTCGGATCCGGGTGTTTCATGATTGGCGCGGTGATGTTACTGATGTTGGGCCGATATCCGCGCTGGCAGGCGTGAACGCCAGCGTCCCATGTTCAAAGTAGTATTCACTGTGAAGTTTTGAATTACCACAATCGAGCAACAATGAAGAATCTGATCACAGCGAGACTGTCGTTCTGCGAAATTAAATGCACAGATGCAAAGTTCATCCGTGAAATCCTCAACCAACCTGGTTACCTGCCACATATTGGGGATCGTGAAGTCAGAACAATTGAACAAGCAGAGGAAACTATCACTGAGAAGTTTGCCTATAGTTCTGAGGGCTTCGGATTCTATCTGATGCAGCGACGCGACGATGATGAAGTTGTCGGTTTCGCCGGTATCGTGGATCGTGATTTTCTTGATACACCCGACATCGGGTATGCGCTTCTCCAGCGACACGAAGGCAATGGTTATGCGACTGAAGCAGCAAGTGCGATTCTGGATCATGCAAGAACAAGCATGCAGCTAAAGCGCGTCGGCGCCATTATCTCCACAGGAAATGATCGTTCCATTTCTGTTGTCCAACGAATCGGCATGAAATTTCTCAAACAGGTTCAATATCCAGACGAACAAGAGCTTGTCAATTCTTACATCATCGAAAGTTGAATTTGGCGCTGATCCTAGTTGCCAATGAAAATCCGGTTCAGGTGATGAATGATGCGCCTGGGTTTCGTTAGACCACCCTCTCTCGTGCCAGAATGGCCATGCCAGACCGTAGGATATTGCGCCAGGCTTTCAAGCGTCAGAAAAGTTGCATCGGCAATTTGCCACGCATCTCCTTTCAGACTTACACCGCTTGGGGCGCAGCAATTTCCGTTAATTTCTGGGGTCAGTAAATGAGCACTAGCGGTTGTTATCAACCGCCATCGGTGATCGCTGCGCGAATCCGACTGTGTTCTGCACGCGATAGATCATAAAAACTTGCGGCTACTACAGTGATGCCAATCATCAGCAGAACACCAGGCCCCATGGCCATGGCGAGGGTCCGCAGAGACTCGGGATTAATCGTCTCCACCGTTGCGTTGCGTTGAATTCCCGCCAGATCTACTACAACCCCGGAGACCACGATACCAAAGCCGCCAATCGCCTTGGCCGCAAACGATGAAGCAGCAAAATAGATGCCTTCGTTTCTGTTGCCGTGTTTTTCCTCATGCTGGTCGGTTATATCAGCGATCATCGAACCTATCATGACAGTCAGAACGCCAATACCCATGCTGCAAATAGCGTTGGCCGTCATCACAAGATAAAACAATAAAGGGTCGCCTGGTTTCGGGAAGAGCCCCAACAGGCTTAGGATGATAGGCAAAGTATTCCATAGCGCGTACCAGATGAGCCCTCCCATCAGCAAAGTTTTCTTTTCCTGAAAGATACGCCCCAATGGCGCCGCCAGCCCTGCACCAAGAAAACTACCCAGAATAGAGGCTGGAAAACTAAGCCCGATCAGCTCCAGGCTGAATTCAAAGTAAAGGGTACCCAGATAAATCGACATCCTGGATATAGGGAAGAACCGAGGTAGAGGCGATCGTGAGAA
>JAPKEK010000245.1 GCA_028822125.1 Pseudomonadales bacterium
CTATTGAATCAGTGACGTTGCTAGCTACTCTTGAGCATTCTTTATAGTGGATTTAGCGTAGTCAATATAAAGGAAGGTAACCATAATCACTGCAGAGATGAAAGAGGTAACGATCAAGATTGAGATAAAGTCTTGCCAACCGCCTTCTTTGTTAGCTACTTCGCCACCAATAAAGTCAAACGCCATTGCACCGGCATAGCCAAACGCATCGATAAGACCAACTAGAAGGCCGCAGTGTTTACCACCAAAATTAATCGAAAAAACACTCATCGGAATGTAATACGAAGGCGATATTGCAAAACCAAATAGAAATATTAGCCCTATGGTAAGAATCAATTCCAGATCAGCATCCCATTCAATTGTTCCTAGAAAACGTAAACTTAAAAGGCATAGGATAGCAACGACCAAGGTTGCACCAAAAACATAGATAATATTTTTACTCGATAATCGATCGTAAACAAAACCCGCAGTAAAAACCGCTATCAAACAGCCCAGCGGGAATGCTGCAGATGTTATACCAGCGTGAGCTGGCACCAAACTGAAGGTTTCACTCAGGTAAATGGGTATAAATAACTGAAACTCAAATAAGACTGCCAATGATGATATACCAAGACTGATTAACCAAAATTGTGAGCTCTTAATAAAAACAAGGATTGCACCTAAGGCATCAACCTCATTGAGTGGATGCGCGTTAACCCAGGCTGTAACCTCATCAACCGTTTTTTCAGATTCCTCAGAAAGTTCTCCCGATGCCTGCCAAGAATTTTTTAAATATTTTGGCAATATAATCGCGCCTGCAAGCGCGATGACCCCGGCGGTAAAAAATAACCCACGCCAAGTCATCACCAGTAACAGACTACTTATTAAAAGCGTGGTGGCAACTGAACTGATTCTTGAGCTTGTTGCAACAAATCCCCATACCCGCCCATGTTTAGCGTGGGTGAACCACACACGGATGATGTTTGCCATTGATGGCCATCCTGCTGACTTTGCAAAAATGGTCAAAAAATAGAACGCAAAGAATGCTGTGTTACTAGAAAGTGTGCCAAATATAATGGTAGTTATTGCTGCCAAAGCAACGGCTGAGATGAATATTTTAGTGCCACCAAACTTGTCTGCTATTATTCCATTGGTAAGTTTTCCGGTTAAGTTGCCGGCAGTACCCCAACCTAAGATTGCACCAAATGAAGCAGTATCAAGATGTAATTCCGGGTCGAGCAACATTGCTGGTCCAGCAACTCCAACCACTGTTCGACACATCATCAACATGGCATAGCCTAAACACATGGTGACTACTATTTGAAATTCCCAGCGCATGTTCACATTATTATTCACGAAGTTATTACCTATAGGTGGGTGAGCGTGTTCGTCAACGGCGCCTATGGTACCACCGGTTCTAGTTTCATGGCGCACTTCCCTGCTAATCGTCGCGCCTGTCTAACCCACCAATACCAGGGGTCTTACCTTCCTCGGATTCACCCCTATGCGCCTGGACCGAACTGAAAACAAACCGATTTAGCGGATCAAAGGATACTGGTTAAGATATCGATCCCACTGAAAAACAACAGTAACCTGAGGATTAATTTTGACCTGGCATCCAGTTCTTCATAAGCCTTCTTTAGCTTTTCGATCTCTTCCTTTGCCTGATCTCCGCCTTCGTCAATCACCGCCTTACTCTGGCTCACCGCACCCGCTAGGGCCACACCGGCAGAAGAAAAACCAAAGATTTTCAAGAAACGTCGCCTGTTCTGCATCCTTTCTACTCCCACGGGTATTTCTCCTCAAACTCTCTTTTTGAAGTTATTCCAGTAAGCACAACCGCCACTGCTTTAATTCTGGCTAACCTTTAACGTTCTGGACAGTAATGCTTTAGACAGGATTTACTTCATGGTATCCAGAATTTTGACCAGGTCGGTAAAATCAGTCCGAGGATTAACAATGGCGAAACGTGTATTAGGCCTACCCAGATGTGAACTCGGCACGACAAATGCCATCTGGGATTCAAGCAATGCCTCGGACCATTGCTTGTACTGGGCTATATCCCAGCCCCTGCGTTCGAATACCACCACGGACAACACGGGTTGCCTCAACAGCTGCAGATAATCCCTTTGTTCAATGACATCGGCAATCTTCAGGGCAAGATTAATACTCCGGGCTATGGCTTGTCGAGAAATTGCGATGCCATGGGTTGCCAGCGAAAACCATAATGGCAGGCCTCTGACACGGCGGGTGAGATTAAAGGCGTAATCAGAAGGGTTCCACTCGCCATCACCGTGAACCACGTCCAGGTAATCCGCCTGCTGGGTATGCGCCGACTTAGCATGCATCGGGTTGCGATAAACCAATGCGCAAGCGTCAAAAGGCGCAAATAACCACTTGTGAGGGTCGACAATGAATGAATCACAATTCTCGATCCCCTGATAAAGCGATTTGTGCTCAGTTGACAGGATGCCAGCCAGGCCATAGGCCCCATCAACATGGAACCAGAGATTCTCTTTACCCGCAACGCCGGATAACTCGTCCAGCCTGTCAACAATTCCAAAATTAGTGGTGCCGGCAGTCCCTACCAATGCAAAAGGGGTTAATCCCGACAACCGGGCCGCAGCAATGGCCTTATCAGCAGCGTTCGCTGTGAACTTTCCATCTGGAGTTGGCTCAGCGATGATCAGTTCAACGTCCATCACTCTGGCCGTAGCGGCCAGCGATGAGTGCGCCTCAGCACTGCAGACAACAGCCCAAGGGCCAGTTCGACCACTGGCTTTAGCCCATTGCCTGGCGGAAACAAGTGCAGACAGATTTCCCAGGGTACCACCCTGGACAAAAACACCGCCGGCGCCGTCGGGTAAGCTACACTCCCTGGCCAAAAATTCCAGCACCTGATTTTCAGCAAAGATAGCGCCTGCGCCTTCTTTCCAGGATCCGCCGTAAATAGAACTGGCAGAAACGACCAGATCAAACAGTGATGCTGCTTCGGTGGGGGCAGCAGGAATAAAGGAGAGGAAATTCGGGTGATCCGCTGAAACGGTGGCAGGCGCTAGAATATCGCGGAAAAGCGCCAGCGCCTGCTGCCCACCAATGCCAGCATCCGTGAGTGTCTGCCCCGTTAGTTCCTTTAGTTTTTCCAGTGTCTCAGGACGGTCCAGCGGCACTGGGTCATAATCCATACGCTCGACTGAATACTCTAATACCGCCTGTCGCAGCGCTAACGTCTCCGCACTGATTCGGTGCATTATATCGCTCAACTTAACCTCCTATAACTACTACAGACTCTGATCACCTATTACAATCGGGCTTAGCCAGGGCCGGTCTGGTCACATAGACTTAGATTAAACAGACCTATCTTTGATATGAAGCTACCTAAATAGCCCTTCCTTTATATAGCACGACCTGAATAACTCTTTCTTTATAGAGCACTACCTAAATAACTCTGATTTTTATAACCTCTGATTCCTCGGGGAAGGAGCCCCATTCAGGATAATATCTTCGTTCTAGCTGTTTTATTAACCCTCGCCTATTTCTGCCAGCTTAGCTTTTAACGCCTGCAATGCCCGTCTATTGGCATTCCTGATGTTATCCATCGATGGTGCCTGCTCGCTGATGTCGCCGAGTTCAGCCAGCACTACGTGGACGTCATCATGCCCTTCGATTTGAGTCATATCCTTCAACCATCGATCTACATTAGGGAAGCGCGTCAAATCAAAGACATTGGTAAACTGCGGTTGAAGCTGACCAATTTCAACATAAGCAGCCAGATCAGCCAGAGTCACTTTCTCACCCACCAGGAATTGACGATCCTTCAACCAGCCAGTATCCAGTACAGTAAGCGCCGCAGTCAGGTTTCTCCTGGCTGATTCCTGGACCATCGTCGGAATATCCAGATCCTTGCGGATCTTTGGTGCAACCAGACCCAGCGAGGCATCCCGGACATTGCGATGATGGTAATTCAAGTACCAGTCCACGCGAGCTCTTAGCCGGTAATCATCGGGATAAACATCAGTCCAGCCATTACTATTGGCCAGATAGGTCATAATGGCGTGGGCTTCTCCCAAGGTGAATCCAGTATCCGGTTCTTCCAGGCAGGGAATGGTTCCGCCAGGGTTTTTCTCCAGATAGGCTGTACTGCGGCTACCATTGTCACCTTTTGAGCCTGGATTGATGAGCACCATTTCAAAAGGCATTCGTTTCAGGATGAGCAGCCACATAACGGCCCGCACAGGCTGTGAAAAAGGTACTCCATAAAGAATCGGATGGGTCATACGAACTCCCTGGCTGTGACTAGGTTCAGGAACCTAGATTGGATCATTATTCAATAACAGCCACAAGCTTCTCGGAAAGTCGTCCAGATTTCAATCAATTCAACCTTCTCCCGGATCCTATTTGACAACTATACGGCCACAGCCAGCACCGCTATGCTGTTCGGCTTAACAAAAGGCTGAACATGCATCCTGGTAACTGTTCTAAATTCGGCATCACTGGCAGCGCAGTCTTGCGCTCGATACGGCATAAGCCCGACTATTATCGCTTATCGCTCCCAAACTAGTTTACCGGCATAAATCACCCGATTTATTGACCTAGATCATGAACAATCACTTCTGAAAGCCAATTTATTGTTGACTAGCTAAAGCGACATGTTTATTGTACGGGCTGCTACTCAATCTAGCTCTTTGAACTAGCGCGGACGGTCATTATTGGTTGCGCCTGCCTCAGGGAAATCGGCTATTGGGCAGCCCAAAAAATTATAGTCAAGACGTGCTGAAGGAAATCTTTATGCCTGTTGCTGTTGTATTTATTCTATTAGTCATTGGTTCAATAATATTCCATTTCGCTAGCCCCTGGTGGTTTACGCCACTAGCATCAAACTGGGGAACAATAGACGACACTGTCAATATCACTTTCTGGGTAACCGGATTTGTATTTGTTGCCGTCAATCTGTTTATGGCCTATGCGGTGATGCGTTTTCGCAATCACAAAGACAGTAAACCCGCGAAATACGAACCAGAAAATCCAAAGCTTGAAATCTGGCTAACCGTTCTCACCGCTATTGGCGTGGCAGCGATATTAGCGCCTGGCCTTTATGTCTGGAACGAATTTGTGCATGTCCCGGACGAAGCCTGGGAGGTCGAGGCCACGCTTGCGGGCAAGCCCTCCTCCCTCTTCGG
>JAPKEK010000246.1 GCA_028822125.1 Pseudomonadales bacterium
GATCAATAAGTTAGATCAATAAGTTAGACCAATAAAAGGAGAGTTTAGTGCCTGTTCAGTTAACTTCCGGTGCGGCTTTCCCGGAAATATCATTGCAGTTGACCGATGGCAATAGCATGAGCTTGCCCATGGACCTGTCAACGCCGCTCACGGTGGTATTGTTTTATCGCGGCCACTGGTGACCTTATTGTCGCCGGCTGTTAGCGGGTTATGAAGAGCGCCGTGAAGCGTTCTTAGCAGAAGGTGTATCCATTATTGCGGCGGCTGTTGATAGCCAGGAAAAAACGCTTGAGGTCGCTGAATCCCTGCAGTTCCCAGTGGCTTATGGTGTCACCCGGCAACAGGCAGATGCGCTGGGTGCCTGGTGGGATGACCGCCGGGAATTTATTCAGCCCACCGAATTTATGCTTACCCGAAAGGGCAAGGTGATGTTTTCAACCTATAGCAATGCGCCTGTCGGCCGAATGGATCCGGCCGAAACGTTAACCCTGATAAAATTCCTGAATGCACAGCGGGCCAAATAGACGCGAACTAGTGATTCTCTTGTTGTAAAGGCGTTCCTCCGAGCAAGGTAAATCACTATCATGGGTATTCATGCAGGCGCACCTGGCATTGCCCTTTAGATCTTTGCTTTCGCGTGCTTTATGCCGACGGAGCTAATTGTCAGTACCACCTGTTTTATTTGCTGCTAGTGGATATCCGCCATGCTTTGATAGGCAGCTTTAATTTGCTCGACACCGAAGCCGGGTTGTTGGGCAGCGTTGATTAGAATTCGTTCTCTCTTCACAATCCGTTCCGCCTCGGCGATGATGTCTGCGCCTCGCTCCACTGGGATCACAACTGCGCCGTGCTGGTCCATATGAATCAGGTCCTGATCCATGACTTCCATGCCATGCACAGTAACGGGTGACCCCCAGTCAACTGCATGAACCCAGGCATGAGACGGATTTACCATACCGGCCAGCATTTGAAATTTAGGTTGGGCATCGGGCAGGTCACGGATACTGCCATTGGTTACGAGCCCCTGACAACCCAGGCCGTAGTGTACATTAGTGTTCACCTCTCCCCAGAAGGCGCCGTAACCCGGAGTGGCGTCGATATCTTCGATGACCACAATGCTGGGTGTGGGTCCACCTTCGGCGATGTACGTGTAGTAACCGATGCCGTCGACTTTAGTAGCGGGTGGGTGCTGTGCTCTGATTCTGGCTGTTCTTGCATAGGCCAGGGTAGAACCTAATTCAGGATGCGCGCAGACGAAAGGGCGGATATTAAAGCCTCGCGTGCGGCGAGTCGGTTCGACAATCTCCAGCGCATTACATATTGTGGGTGTGTCCAGCTTTCGTAAAGCACTAAATATATCTGAGTCAGGGTTCATAAACCTCTCCAGTTAGTTCATTTCCATTCCACCGGCGATAGTCAGGGCTACGCCGGTGATGTTCCTGGCTGTTGCCAGATACAAGGCTGCGTCTGCCATGTCCTCGGCGGATTGGGGTCGATTGAGTGGGATTACTTTTGAAACGGTGTCTTCAAAGTGCATCTTTTTTTCACTTTCATTGCTTTCATTGCTGGGTAGCAGGTGTTCAAGCCACATGGCAGTGCCAACGATGCCAGGACAGATGGCATTAACTCGAATGTTTCTTGGTGCAAATTCAATGGCCAGGGATTGGGTAATGCCGATGGCTGCAAATTTTGAACCGCAGTAGGCTACCATATTACGAACGCCTTTTTTGCCAGCTATCGACGCCGTATTAATGATGGCTGCATCAGTGGATACGGTTAAGGCATTAAGCGCTGCTTTTGACATGAGGAAAATGCCCTTGCTGTTCACGGCAAATACCTGGTCCCAGTCCTGTTCAGAAAAAGTTTCTACCGGACCCGACTGGACAACACCCGCGTTATTCACCAGGACGTCCAGGTGGCCAAATTTCTCAAGGGTATGTGATACTGCATTTTCACAGCTTTGCTGCCGGGTGACATCGAGTTCGCAGGTGGCAATTTGGGTATCTGTGCTGCTACCCACCTTAGCCAGGTCCTCAGCGCTTGCCAGGGCGTAGTTCCATCGCGAATCTGTGCTGCCTAGATCACCCACCATGACATTGAATCCTGAAGCTGCGAATTTTTGTGCTATTGCAAGCCCGATTCCACGAGCGCCGCCCGTCACCAGAGCAACCCTGGCACTCATGTGTTAATCCTCCTAAAAGCGCTATTTAGGGAAGTTGTCATGTCAGTCATTAATGCCTTGCCATCGTCAAGGATATTTGAAAACTGCATGAGGCAATGTGGTTGGCCGGGCCAGCGTTTGTGCTCTACCTTGACGCCAGCGTCGATCAGTTTGCGGGCGTAGGCATCGCCTTCATCGCGGAGCGGGTCTAGCTCACAGGTTGCGATATAGGCGGGTGCCAAATCCCGGTGGTCATTTGCCAGCAGCGGCGATAAACGCCAGTCCCGGCTGGCCTCATCAGGATCAACACCAGCGCAGGTATGTTTAACAAAAAAGTTCATGGTTTCCCGGGTCAGTAACGGGCCTTCTGCATTTTCTATGGCCGATGAGGTCGCTTTAATCACACTTCCAGGTGCATAAGCTCGCGCGTCGGTAACCGGGTATAGCATCATCTGCAGTGCGATAGGGATGGCATAGTCTCTGGCTGCCAGCGCCAGGAAGGCGGTTAAGCCGCCACCGGCTGATTCGCCGACCAAGGCGATTTTATGCTTATCGACGCCGAATTCGCTGGGATGATGATAGACCTGTTTCAGCACCGACAGACAGTCTTCATGGGCCGCTGGAAAGGGATGTTCTGGGGCTAGCCGATAGTCTACGGATATCACAGTGCAGTCTGCTCCCTGCGCTATCTTGCGGCATTCCCGATCATGGGTCTCCAGATCACCGATGACCCAGCCTCCGCCGTGGAAAAAAAGGACGCATGGGGCAAGGGCTCGTTGGCGTGGGCGATAAATTCGAATGGGAATCTGATTGATCCAGCTATCTAGCACCTCACTGAGCCCAGGGCCCTCGCCCAGTATACTGGACAGTGCCAGATAGCCGAGCCGAGCCTCTTCCGGTGTTTGTTCGCTTCGGCTGGGCTGATCTTCGCTGGCTGCAGCTAAACCTGCAAGGAATTCACCGGTTTGAGGGTTGATTGCCATTTTAAGTCCCCTTTGCGGAATAATCAGGGGGATTAGAATCCCGAAACAATGATCCCGTGTCAATCATTTGTATTAATATAGACGGCAGTAACCCAGATGGTCTAAGCCACTGCCCTGCTCGTTTGTTGCACAGTTAGATCCGTGTCCTGCATATCCTGCTGCGCAGATACATTGTTGAAGACCAATGCATCATCAGCGATAGGTGCATGCCGAATCATGGCTTTGTCAAGCTTGTAGTTCTGGGTATTACGCCAAGGGTCGTTACCTTGCTTGGGGAAGAGGTGCATCATTCTCTGCATATAACCGGAGCTGAAACCTTCGATCCAATCCCGGGCTTGCATGCCTTCATCTTCTTGCCTCAAGGTGGGCGTGACAACATTCTGACCGGTTGCGTCCATGTGGTTCAGCAGGTGACATACGTATTCAGCGGTAAGGTCTGCTCGCAAGGTCCAGGAGGCATTAATATAGCCGAAGGTATGCGCCATATTGGGTAAGCCAGAATACATCATACCCTTGTAAGTGAAGGTGTCAGGGAAGTTCACGCTTCGATTATCAATGTTGAATTTGATACCCGACATAACCTCCAGTTGAAGGCCCGTCGCAGTAACTATGATATCTGCTTCGAGTTCTTCTCCGGAATCTAGTTTAAGGCCCTTTTCTGTCCATTGATCGATCTGTGCAGTGACGACCCTGGTCGTACCGTTGTTAATAGATTTGTACAGATCTCCATCTGGAATCAGGCACATCCGCTGATCCCAGGGGTTGTAACTGGGCGTAAAGTGTTTTTCGACCATTTCATCACCGATTTCTGCTCTGACCATTTTAAGAAGGTTCTCTTTTGCCTGCTTCGGGTGAGTGCGCATTCTCCTGTAAAAAATTCCGCTTAAAGTGACATTCTTAAATCGGGTAATGGCGTAGGCCCACTTAGCCGGTAACCAGCGCCGGAGCGTATTAGCCAAGCTGTCTTCCGCCGGGCGGGAAACAACGTAAGTGGGAGAGCGTTGCACCATAGTGACTGAAGCACCCTGTTCTGCCATGGCAGGAACCAAGGTCATCGCAGTTGCGCCGCTGCCGATCACCAGAACCCTTTTGCCTGCATAGTCGAGGTCTTCAGGCCAGAATTGGGGATGTATAACCTGCCCCTTGAAATTCTCGCTGCCATCGAATTCAGGCAGGTAGCCGTGTTCATAGCTATAGTACCCGCCACACATAAACAGGAAGTTAGCACTGAGTTCTATACATCTTCCATCCGAGGTGCATGAGATAATCCATTGGGCTTTCTTGGAATTCCAGGTGGCGCTATCGACATGGTGACCGAAACGGATATGCTCTCTAATGCCATATTCATCTGCTGTTTCATTAACATATTTACGAATGGCAGGGCCATCTGCAATGGCTTTAGCTTCGGTCCAGGGTTTAAAGCTGTATCCGAGGGTATGCATGTCGCTATCGGAACGAATCCCAGGATAACGGAATAAATCCCAGGTGCCAGCAGCAGCATTTCTGCTTTCCAGGAGGATAAATATCTTACCCGGGCAGCCTTTTTTCAGGTGAACTGCGGCTCCAATGCCGGAGAGACCTGCTCCTACTATAATGACGTCAACGTGTTCCATAATGTCTCTTCTTCTAAAAAACGGATACTGTCAGACAGATCTTGCAAATGCCGTTTGCTTGCCGGCTTCTGTCCAAGGGCTTGCAAAAGGGTTACATGGCTCCGCTTTGATGCTATCTCTGCCAGCGCTTGCTTGAGCATGGTTTGAAAGATACGGGTTCGGCCATACGCCGTCAAGGCGATATATAACCCGCGCTGGCTTACATCCTGCTCAAAACGATCAATTATGCTTGGGACTGGTTAGGAAAGCGGAAAGTGCAGCGGTCGTATTTCAGGTCATTACGGGGTGGTTTCTTGGACATATTAAATCACTCTATTAGGTCTTGACCGTGGCTTCCTGCATAGCGCCTAGAGCCTGTTGGTTGTTCCGAGACGGCACGCGAGCACAGGATTT
>JAPKEK010000247.1 GCA_028822125.1 Pseudomonadales bacterium
CTTTCAATATAAAGCTCTCTCGTGAAGGGCACCGACCGTTCACCCATAGCTGCATTCTTCGGATGATTTGCCACCCTCAGTATTTCGACCTGATCTTCTGGTAAGTTGGTAATAATCACTTTTAGAGGGTCAAGCACGGCCATTGCCCGGGGCGCATTACCTTCTAAGTTTTCCCGAAGGCAACTCTCAAGCAATGCCAGTTCAACATTGTTTTCGCTTTTAGCTACACCTATCCGCCTGCAGAAATCCCTTATGGCAGCAGGTGCATAACCTCGCCTTCTTAACCCAGCCAGGGTCGGCAAGCGAGGATCATCCCATCCTTCTACCAGTTGTTGTTCAACCAGTTGTTTCATTTTCCGTTTGCTCATCACGGTATATTTAAGGTTCAGTCTCGAAAATTCAATTTGCTGGGGATGAATCGGCAATTGCAATTGATCTAACACCCAGTCGTATAAAGGGCGGTGATCTTCAAAGCCAATATCACACAATGAATGCGTGATGCCTTCTAGCGCATCTGAAATACAATGCGTGTAATCGTAGAGCGGGTAAATACACCACCGATTACCGGTTTGATGATGCTCGGCATGGCGGATTCGATAAATGGCCGGGTCTCTCATATTGATATTGGCTGCGGTCATATCTATCTTAAGCCTTAACACATGAGCGCCATCAGGAAAAACACCTGCACGCATGTCCTGGAACAACTGCAGATTTTCCTCGACACTTCTATCCCGATAAGGACTGTCTTCACCCGGTTCGGTCAAGGTCCCACGGTACGCTCGAATATCCTCTGCTGATAGTGAATCCACATAGGCTTTACCTTTGCTGATCAGACCCAGAGCAAATTCAAATAGCTGTTCAAAATAATCCGATGCCTTTGTTTCCTGGGTCCACTGAAAACCCAGCCAGCGGATGTCCTCTCGCATGGTATTCATGAACTCAGCGTTCTCTTTAAGCGGATTGGTGTCATCAAAGCGTAGATTGGTAGTACCTTGATAATCTCTGGCCAGGCCAAAATTCAGGCAGATAGCCTTGGCATGACCAATATACAGAAAACCGTTTGGTTCTGGCGGAAAACGGGTTGCTACTCGTCCACCATGTTTACCTGCTTTTAGATCACTCTCGATGATATTACTAATAAAATTGGACGGATAACGTTCAGACTCAAAACTCATAGATCACCTAAAATACAGCCGCTGCTGCACAGCTTATTGTTACCATTATAAACAAAATCCACTTTAAGGTAGCCTGGCTCACAGAAATGGCAAATCTTACACTGACAACCGCACCGGCTACAGTGCCCACGGCAAGTATCAGCCCAGGAATCCAGAGCACTTGATCCGCAATTGCGAAGATTACCAGCGCTACCAGGCTCAAAGCACCTGTACAAACCAACTTCAATGCATTAGTGCGCACCAGATCGTAACGAAGTATACCGGCCAGGACAGCGATCAGCAGGAAACCCACCCCCGCCTGCACAAATCCACCATAAAGACCCGTTAAAAATAGCCCCGCCCATGCTGACGGTGACGATTTGAGCTGCCTCGGCTGAATGTCTTCAGCTGCAATCGCGTCCGGTTTGAGTACCATCACCAGCGCCATCACCACCATCACCCCTAATAACAATGGCTTTAAGTATATATTCGGCAGAATCGATGCCAGAAAAGCGCCAACTACCGCACCCAGCAAAGTAGGCACGAGCATCGGCAGAACCGCTGTACGATCCAGTTTTTTAGCGGAATCAAAACCTTTTACGGCTGCAGCCGACTGCAAGAAAATGCCAACCCGGTTGGTTCCATTAGCCATATCTGCGGGCATACCCAGTAACATCAGAGCAGGCAGAATCAACATCGATCCCCCACCGGCCAGGGTATTGACAAAACCACCGAAAAATCCAGCCAGAATCAACATTCCCAGAAAATAGGCATCAAGCTCCAAATAGAACACTCCTGTCTGAAACCGCCATACTAGTCTCCGCAAACTGGATGTCAACGGCTGATAGCTTAATTTTCTCAAAATCAGGCTAACACCCTAGTAGCCATAGTGCTGGCGTTATCCAGTGATCCAGCGGCTCAATAGCAGATCCCCTATCCCGGTCACTCGACCCGCTTGACTCGCAACCAAAATGCCACTAGGGCGGCGGTTTCACTCGATAAACCACACCAGTTTCATTGCCTACCAGCAAATTATTTGAATCACGCCAGGTGACGGATTCAACCTGGCCTAACCCAAGACCAACCAGATTCAAGGTTTCAGATTTTCCTGATAACCACTTATCGCCTGACTTGGGCGCCTCAAAAATCCACAGACTGCGGCTTCCCAGGACCGCTAGCTTGGTTGCATCAGGTGATAAATCAGCCGCTGTGGCCATAAATAAACTAGGGTGATGATCGACCAGGACCGCCTCATTCATTACCTCTGACTTTAGGTTATGCAACCGGTACAAATTAGCGCCTTTTTCAAATCGGCTAATTCTGCCCGCTACCCTATGCTTGGTTATCAAATACAGACGCGTGTTCAGCACAAACAGCGCTTCACTGTCATAATGCCATTGCTTAGCCGGGAACGTCTGCTGCTGAGGATAGCGGAAGGCATAAAAACGAATCGCCCGGGTACTTTCAATCACCGCCGGGTTAAATTCCGGGACAACATAGATACCCAGATCCCGCCTGGCGTTACCATTATTACCCGTATCCGCTATATAGATCCAATCCGCATCTACTGCTATGTCTTCCCAGTCATAATTAGCCGCTAGATGGATGGAATGTCCAGGCCACGGTTGTCTCCCCCACCTTGAAACCTGGCCGTGAAAAGGTAGGAACGAAGGAAAGATAATCTCACCGTGACCATTAACAGCAAAGACCCTGGCACTATCACCACTATCGTTATGCAGCCAGTAAACATCAGAAAAACGTTTACTCTGAACCATTCCGCTCATTTCAGAGATGGGTTCAAAATCAAGGTCATAGAATTTTTCGACCTGCCATTGCGAAGACTGGCCAGCTGATAAATAGAAAACCAGTAACAGCCACAACTTATTCATGCTTCCTCCCTGTTTCGTTCTATTTTAGCCGCTTCTGCCCATTTTCCGAAAAATAACTTGCGTTTCGGCAATGCAGGGCTATGATTGCTGGCTGAAACCAGACTAACTATTTAGAACTCTCGCATGATCACTCGTTCCTATCAAAATAGTGCAAGCCCAGGCAGTTGGGCATTGGCTTATCTTTTCATAACGACATAGTGCTCGAACAACATTCGGGCGGTCACACCGCCTTTGCAAACCCCGGAAGGCGAACCAGTCCTCGAAGAGTTTTTGTCAGTATCTAAATAATAGGAATTGAAATCATGACTGATATAAAGCTTGATGACCTGAACGTCTTGGCCGAGGAACCCTTGATAAGCCCTAACAAACTAAAGAAACAGGTAAGCGCCTCGCTTGATGCTCTGCAAACCGTGGCTGAAGGCAGAAAGGCAATTAAGCGTATCTTAAACAGACAAGACCATCGGTTAATGATTATTGTAGGCCCCTGCTCAATTCACGATTCCCAATCAGCCATCGAATATGCCCACCGATTAAAAGAGTTAGCCAAACGGGTATCTGAAAATCTTCTCCTGGTCATGCGCGTCTACTTTGAAAAACCAAGAACCACCGTGGGTTGGAAAGGTTTCCTAAACGACCCGAATCTGGATGATTCCTTTAATATTGCAGAAGGTCTTGCACAAGGTCGTCAGCTGCTGATCGAGCTGACTGAAATGGGGTTACCGACTGCAAATGAAGCGCTTGATCCGGTTTCGCCACAGTACCTGCAGGACCTAATCTGCTGGAGCGCCATTGGTGCACGAACAGCAGAATCACAAACCCATCGAGAAATGGCCAGCGGACTCTCGTCGGCGGTTGGATTCAAAAATGGTACTGACGGCAGCCTGGAAGTTGCGATCAATGCCTTGAAATCAGTTTCTGCACCGCATCGTTTCCTCGGCATCAACCATAATGGTGAAGTAGCAATTATACAGACCAGAGGAAACCACCATGCTCACGTCGTACTAAGGGGAGGATCAGACGGGCCGAACTATGAAGCCAGTAAGGTATCTGAGTGTGAGCAGCGGCTTGCCTCAACTAATATTCCTGCCAACATTATGATCGACTGCAGCCACGCTAACTCAGCAAAAGACCATAACCGACAGGTTGCTGTCATGAAAAATGTTGGCGACCAGATTGCACGAGGAAATCAATCAATCATTGGCCTGATGGTTGAAAGCCATTTAAACGAAGGAAATCAGACGATCCCCAGGGATCTCAAAGATCTCCGTTATGGGATCTCTATTACTGATGCGTGTGTGGACTGGCAGACAACTGAACAGATGCTACTTGAACTGCATGACGCAGTGGCGCCAATATTGTTAAATCGATGCTCAGCAGACTCGCTTAGCACTCAGCAATCGGCTTGATAGGCACCTGTGAATCTAGAAGTAAGCGTTTTCTGTAACGGAATGATCTGTGACATCTCGCACTGCGGTTAATTCCGGAAGCTGTTCCAGCAAAGTCTTTTCTACACCATCTTTTAAGGTCATATCAACCATGCCACAACCCTGACACCCACCACCAAACTGAAGCACGGCGATACTATCTTCTACCACCTCGACTAAACTCACCATACCACCATGACTTGCCAGTGACGGGTTTACCTGGCTGTGTAGCAGGTAATTGATGCGATCTTCGATAGGACTATCCTCAGAAACGGTGGGCACTTTTGCATTAGGTGCTTTTATCGTTAACTGACCCCCCATTCGATCCTCTGCATAGTCAACCAGCGCGTCTACCAGGAAACGCTCGCTGTTTGCATCAATCCAGCCTGGAAAATGTGGGTAGTCAACCCTGATATCATCAGATTGTTCTTCCCCAGTTCTACAGTAGGCAATACAGGTTTCTGCCATCGGCGTACCTGGGTCAGCGATAAACACCCTGATGCCAACATGATTGCCATCCTGTTTCGATAGAAGATCTCGTAGATATTCCTGCGCTGATTCTGTGATTTCGACCATATTGCTTGTTCTGCTTAGATTTACCCTATATTACTCCAGCTTGGCTTATTCACCAACTCTACGCGACACTTTTTACA
>JAPKEK010000248.1 GCA_028822125.1 Pseudomonadales bacterium
CCCTGATTTCCTAAAAAAATATGCTGACCCGAAGATTCGGGACGACATACCTGAAGTCAGTTACAGCGCTTCCCTGGTTACCGATGAAGAAGTCGACATCATCATGAAGCAGGGTGGCGTGCACAGCCAAGAACATGTTGCAGAGCAGATTGCACTGGGCGATAAGCTTATAGAGAGCTCGAAGGAAATACAGGCCCTGGGCGCCTTCAATGCAGCCGACAGAACCACAGCGGTAAATCTGCTGGGATTCAAGAAACAACTGGTATTCGCAACCCATAGCGTCGCTTTCCCATTTCACCCGAGCCAGAAAAAACCTGTTCATCTACGCTACGGTGCAACCCGAGCCCACAATCGCCATATGACTGATTTCTGTGCCGACGATGATCGCCTCATGGGTGTGGGTATTATCCCGCTGGATGATCCTGAGCAGGCCATGGTCGAACTCGAGTTCGCCTTGAAATCAGGATTGCAGGCGATCTGGGTACCCCACCGAACAGCGGGTGATAAATCACCTGGGCATATTGACCTGGAGCCTTTCTGGACGCTACTGGCTGAATCCGGGACGCCTTTTTTACTGCATGTTGGTGGTGCGCCGCTGCAAGCCCTGAAAGCCTGGAGCAACAATGGCCGAGCTGCGGTTCGCGATTGGATGGGAGGTGGGGAAAATGTGCGCACGAAGGACGCTGCGCTCATGCACCAGCCACCGGAAACCTTTATCTCCATGCTGATGCTTGACGGCGTTTTTAACCGGCACCCGAACCTCAGAGGCGCCGCTGTGGAATTGGGTGCGGGGTGGGTACCTGAGATGCTGCAACGACTTGACTGGGTAACCCATATTTATGGACGCGTCGACGAATCCGTTCGCTTTGATCGCAAACCCTCGGAACAGCTGTCAGCGCAGATGGGGTTTACCCCTTTCCCCCACGAAGATGTCGCAGGCCTGATCCGACAATCCAATGAGGACCTGTATCTATTTTCAAGCGACTACCCGCATGTAGAAGGTGGCAGAAATCCCATTGGCAGATTTGAAGCCTCGCTGAGTGGCCAAAGTGATCAGCTAAAAGATCAGTTCTACAGTGAAAACTTCCTGCGCATCTGGCCCGAAGCAAGGGTTAACTGAAGCCATCCCATGATTGATCAAACAGCAGGGCCTAATTAACCTTCCTCGCAACATCGGAATCAATCGCTCCCTGCCCAGATCTATGCCCAAAATCTATGCCCAAAATCTATGCACTGAGCAATCCCTGACTCGCCACACAACAGCGGCTATTTAACCGGAGACAGCTGTACCAGAATGCCATTAGCCGACTTAGGGTGGATGAATACCTGTGGCCCACCCACGCCAATCAACTGAACGCCTTTACTCTGAAGGTCCTTTACAGTGGCATCAAGGTCATCAATTTCCATGGCGAGGGTATGCAGACCCTCACCTCGGGAGGCCACGGCCCTGCCTACGGCGGACTCATCATTCAGGGGTGCAACAATTTCAATGAAGCCGCCATTAGCCAAGGGAAAAAATGCCTGTTTGATACCCAGGGGTTCGGACTCTGCCGTGCGTTCCAAATCCAGGCCCAGTTTGTCCCGCCAGGTCTGTACCGCCTCCTCAAAATCCTTCACACGGATAACAACGTGATCTACACCATTCATCGCCATACCTATAATTCCTTACTCTCATAATCCATGACTGGTCTCTGTCGCTGCAGCAGCGGACAGTACAATGCTGGCCACTATAGCTCGAACTGCAATTTATATACAAATACCCTACAGGATCAGCCTGGATGCTGTTTACGGAATCAGCAATTCCGGTCGTTCTTTTTTGATGTACGGACGCAATACAGCCAGAGATTCGTTCAATGCCGTTATAGCAGCATCAACATCGGCTTCAATCATCGCCGTACTGGTACAGTACATCAACCTGCTCGCAGACATGACCCCTCGAGTCAACATGGTCAGGTGTAGCAACCTCGTCATATGGCCTGCAGCCATCATGCCCTGCATCGCATCTCGGGCGTCATTGACAGGCTGATCCAGAAAATGAAGATTGGTCAGAGAACCTGCACCCATGGCCCGCCCGGAAATTCCCGATTGCTCAAAAGCATGGTTAAACCCGTGACGCAATCGACTCGCCAGTTTATTAATGCGATCGGTGTCTTCCTGCTGCAGGCAACGCATGGCTGCAAGGCCCGCGGCCATGGTGAGTGCATTACCTGAAAATGTGCTGGCATGCATCACCGGTCGAGGCGCTTCTGGGCTGAATAACTGCATCAGGTCCGCCCTTCCGCCCACCGCACCCACCGGTAATCCACCCCCGATGATCTTACCCAAGCAGGTTAAATCAGGATGGATACCATGTACTTCCTGCATACCACCCATACTATTACGAAGGGTGATTACCTCATCAAAGATCAGCACCACACCGTGTCGTTCGGTCTTATCCCTTAGTGCCGTGAGAAAGTCCTGGGTTGCTGGAATCATTCCCATCGAGCCCAGTATAGGCTCAACAATGACTGCCGCCAGATTGTTTGCATGCTTATCGATCAGCGCCCCGGCTAAATCAGGCTGATTGTACGGACAGATCACCGTATCGCGCAGGACGCTGTCCGGAAAACTGTTATCCACTGCAAGCGAATGAGGTGCCGACAGATCGCCACGCTCATTCGGCATGGGTACCAGTGAGACCTCAGCTAATTCATAGCTGCCATGATAGCCACCTTCCATTTTCATGATTTTCTGTCGACCCGTAGCCGCTCGGGCGCAACGAATCGCCATAGTGGTACCTTCAGTGCCTGAACTGGTGAAGCGCATCAGGTCAATACCGGGTACCCGGCCGGTGATCAGCTCGGCTAATTCCAGCTGATGATCACTGGGTGCTGCATAGGCTGACCCCAGAGCAACTTGCGCCTGCACTGCGGCAACAATATCGGAATGAGCATGACCGTGCACAAGGGACGTGAAATTGTTCATGAAATCGAGAATCTGATGGCCATCTGCATCGGTAACCGTGCAGCCCTGCGCCTTTACAATAGACAAAGGGTATGGCAGATAATGGGCGCTTGCCCGGGTGTCACCACCGGGAAAAACCTTTTTCGCTCGATCTGCCAGAGCAGCAGAGGCAGGACTAAAGGCCCGGTATTCAGATTCTAACGGATGTACTTCAACACTCATCTGGATGCTCCTGATTAGCTCTTTATTAATCCTCAAGCCCGCTTACGCAGTTCCTGGATTCTGAACCAGTATTACATCAGCTTTATATCTTTGCACCGATTTCGTGCCCTGCCAACATGACAATCCTGGATTAAAGGCTATGGCTACCGGCGACGCCCTCGCATTTGACCTGGGCCACCTTCAATGTTGTAGTGAACAGATCTAGGTGGAGATTCTTTGTGATGGGTGACCCAAGCTGGGCCTGGCCTGTGTTTTTAATCTGGACTGGTCTGGCTTGTATCTGTTTTGCCGTCTTGATGTTCGTGCGTGCGCCCTATGGACGACACCAGCAAGCCGGCTGGGGGCCTACGCTTCCTGCCAGGACAGCCTGGGTTATCATGGAAGCCTGCTCTCTGATGGTCATGCTGGGGCTGTTCCTTTTCAGCCACTCTCCCGGCACACTGGCAGTTACCGGCTTCAGTCTGTGGCTATTTCACTATGGCTACCGTAGTTTTATTTATCCCCTTCGAGCACAGATAACCCATAAAACCATGCCCTTGCTGGTCGCTCTACTGGCCATTATGTTTAATATTGTCAATGCAACATTCAATGGCCTGGCGCTGTTTTTCTGGCAGCCAGTCGAAGCTGCAGCACTGAATCTGGGCCTGACAAGCCTGGCTGGGTTATTCCTTTTCGGTATGGGGTTTAGTATTCATCTGCATTCCGATCAGGTTTTGAGAGGACTGAGAAACAGCACTTCATCACCCTCCGCCGAATACCAGATACCCAACTCGGGCTTGCATCAATGGGTATCCAGCCCGAACTATCTCGGTGAATTAATCCAGTGGTTTGGCTTCGCCCTGCTGATGAATAACCTGGCTGCTTGGTCGTTTTTTATCTGGACCGGGGCCAACCTGATCCCCAGGGCAATGGCCAACAGGGCCTGGTATAAAACGACTTTTACGGAATATCCCAGCCACCGAACAGCCCTGATTCCTTTTCTATTCTGATTCCCGGTTTGACTATGGCATTGTACAACCGCCGCTTTAGGCGCGGCTCCAGCTATCGGCTGGCGAAAAATCCACTGCCAGTTTATTATCCAGCTGTAATCGCCAGAGCAGCAACCCGAGCAACACATTGAACCCGCCTAAATCAACAGACATTCTTATCGTGGGTGGCGGCGTCATTGGCCTGACTGTTGCCCATCGACTTCAGCAGGCAAACCGATCTATGATCCTGATGGATCCTGCCGAACCTGGCAGTGGCGCATCCTGGGGAAATGCGGGAACCATCGCCGACTATGCCATCATGCCCGTCGGTTCCCCGGCAGTATTGAAAAACCTGCCTGCTCTACTGTTCAACCGAAACAGTCCGTTGAGTATTCGCAAAACAGCCATATTATCTCTGGCACCCTGGCTGCTGCGCTTCCTATTACAATCATTACCCGCGCCAAGCCAGCACAACATGCAGGCGCTGGCCAATATCCTGGCTGACGCAGGCCAACGCTGGAAGGATCTGGCCGAGCATATCCAGGGCCAGGACCTACTGAAAGACAATGGCTGCCTGTATCTCTATGATGACCAAAGAAGTTTTGAGCTCGGTCAGCAGGATATCACCCGTCGACAGTCTTATGGCGTTAACGCGAAGATGCTCACACCCCAGCAGCTCACCCGTCTGGAACCGCAATTACCACCCGTTAATACTGGCGCTGCTTTTTTCCCAAAGGCTATGTATCTCAGTGACCCAGGAGAGTTTCTGACGAGGCTGTTCAACGGGCTCATCGCTCAAGATCTGCATTTTCAGCAGACGTCGGTTATCGGCTTATCCCGTCATAAAGCTGGCGTTGAGGTGACCCTTAGCGATGGCAGCCGCATTTCAGCAAGCCAGGTGATTATTACCGCAGGTGCCTACTCCCGAGAACTCGCGCGAATGGCCGGTGATCAAATCCCGTTGCAAAC